>CAZWME010000552.1:0-4219 GCA_964634515.1 uncultured Pirellulales bacterium
TATATTCACTCGGAGCCATTCTGTCAACCCCATTAGATATTTCTTTCATATATGCAAAATAAATCCGGTGCTCTGTTTACTACCCGCACTACGAAATCGCAGGAGACGGAGGATGAACGAGGGGGATTAAGAATTGATTCCCGTGGATGGATGAGCGGATGAGTAAAAGGATTAATGTATGTGACCGGATGCAAGGTGCGCCAAATTTAACCAATAGGCAACGAGTACGGCCAGAGAAATAATAACACCTCCTGAGGCAAACATTATGCTCCATAGTTTTCTGCGGCCGCGGAGCATTCGTTTAAGGGCCATAATACCGGCCGCAAGCGAGGCTGTCGGCAGAGTGGTACATAAGCTGTGAACAAGCCTATACTTTGCTGTTTCTGCTATGAGGCATCCCGGGAGGCTTTGTACGGCCTCGACTCTGCGGATTAACAAAATCACAGCGAGAATCGCCAGAAGACTTAGAAAAAGTGAAGCTGCGGCCAGTATGCCTGTGTTCGGTTTTGGGCCAGGCGTAGTGTTATCTATGTCACTCATACTTTCTTCATCCACATTGCCTGCATCCTTATAATAACTACTACTGTTAACTCAACTGCGATTTTCGGACAGTTTATTTACTCTATTAAACGACGCCGGATTTGTGATATCGATAAATGATTATTTGCCGATAGACTTTGGGCAAAGGGATGTTATACTGGCACTCGGAGCGGTCAGGAATTTAATACGGAAACCATATAAACAATAGTCCGCACAGGAGAGTATGATGATCTCAGTAAAGAAGATGATGGCCGCGATTGTGACAGTCGGATTTTGTGTGAGTATGTCGGCGGCAGCAGGGAAGCCATTGGTGGAAATAACGCTGGTTAGCAAAGGAAGGCCCAGCGCATCAATTGTTGTTGCACAGAATCCAAGCCCTTCAGCAAGGCTGGCTTCCCTGGAGCTTCAGTATCATATCCGGAAGATCACAGGGGCCACCATGCCTATAAGGACGGATCGTGAAGAGATAACAGGTACCCGTATCCTCGTTGGCGAAAGCAGGCAGACGAACGCCCTTGGCATCAAGGGGGACGACTTCAAGTCACTGGAATACCTCATACAGTTCCGGCCAAATATCATTACCCTGATCGGTCGTGACTGGCAGGACACGCAGGAGAACCGTAAGGAACTGGGCAGGGACACCTATGGCCGCACGATTCAGTCAAGCCGACACCGCATTGATTATCATAAGGCTACAGGACAAGTTGGACAAGGCGCCAAACCAATCACACTGCCCGGCTTATTCGACGACCAGGGTACCTGTTACGCGGCCTACCATTTCCTAGAGCGGTTCTGCGGGGTCCGCTGGTATGGTCCGACAGAACTTAATATTGTGCTTCCCTCCCGGAAGACTCTGACCGTGCGTGGCGTCCAGATCCGGCGATCCCGAGATCTAAAGCATATCCATGCCCTGGGCGGCGGCTGGCCCATTATCAAGGTTCAGTGGAACAACCCGGACGGCGATGAATTGAATCTGTACTGGCGGCGCTTGCGCATTGGGGGTGAGAAATGGGCAGGCAACCACGCAATCTGGACGAAGACGGTACGTGAAGTTTTCAACGACCCGGAATACCAAGCCAAAGGCAGGGGCAGTGGAAGCCAGCTTTGCTACACTAATCCTAAGCTTGTGCAAGAGGTCGCTCGTGTGGCTGGCGATTATTTTGACGGAAAGGAACTTAGGGACGGCTTCAAAGCAATGGGCGATTATTTTGCCGTTGTCCCCGATGACAACTACTCGTGGTGCAAGTGTGAGAAGTGCCGGCGAATTCTTGCCATCAGCGAAAAAGACAAGCGGGGAAAGGGATTATTCAGTAACGCCCGCAACAGCTACTACATCTTCAATTTCGTCAACGAAGTGGCTAAGGAGGTCAGAAAGACTCATCCGCACAAGTTCATCGTCGCCCTTGCTTATTCCTCATATACCTACCCTCCGAAAGGTCTGGAGCTGGAGCCCAATATCTGTGTTGCTCCCTGTCTCCAAATCTGCTATGGCTACGATAAGAAGACATACTACGAAAATGACCTGGCCATCTACCGGGCCTGGCTGGAGGAGGGGGACCGTCCGCTGTATCTGTGGAATTACTTCCATCATCCAATGGAGCCGGCGGTGATCGGCAAGTGGAACTGCTTCCCATGCTTCATGCCGGACGTGATATCGCGCGAAATAAAACGTTACCACAAAGACGGGATTCGCGGCGTGTTCCTCTGCGGGATCGGACAGCAACTCGACTATTACCTGTACGCGAAGACTGCCTTCGACGTCGATACCGATTATAAGGAACTCGTGGATGAGTTCTTTGCTCTGTATTTCGGTGGTGCCTCCGAACCGATGAAGACGTTTTACTACCGCATTTCCGAGATCAACCGTGAGGAAGGTGTTGTGGGTACCAGTCCCGAGAAATCCTGGGCAAAGCTTGGAACACCGGAACGGATGAAAGAGCTTGGAGTTTACATCGATGAGGCTGTAAAGCTTGCCGGGACGAATCTTGAGAAAAGGCGCGTTGAGACCTGGAAAAATGGTGTGTGGGAATATATGAAAGTCGGCCATCGCCAGTTCTATTCTCGGAAGACCGCATCGGTCTTTTGAGGATTTATTTCTTTGAAGGTGTTCTGTGCGGCAACTTTAAGAGATTACAGGTCAAGGTGTTGTTAGATGTATTATGTTAAACCTCCATTTTTGGTGTATGATAAATTGGGCGATTTTTCGAGAGAATTTTTGCGATAGAAAACGTTAAAGACGAGCATTGACGTAAGCGGGCGGGGATGATATAATTGGTTTTTCGGCGGGGGGAAGGAGTTATGGTGAGAGTAGCTCAGTTGGTTAGAGCACTGGATTGTGGATCCAGGGGTCGCGGGTTCGAATCCCGTCTTTCACCCTTTTTTTACGAGCGCTATTCTGGTCAAGCGCTCGGAGCTGTCGAAGTTGCAACAGGCGGTGAAATTATGAGGAGAGTCCGGCGCAGAGTGTAGGATGGAAGGTAACTTTCATTTCAGGACATCAAGTAAGTATAAGAACAAGCAAATTATGGAAAGGAAAGCAAAAATGATGAAAAGCACATCCAAATCAAACCTAATGTTAAGTACTCTTTCGCTTATAAGTATCTTAGTATGTCTGGGATACGGGGCAACGAGAGCGGAGGGGCGTGAATTGAACAAGCCACCCAAGGGATTTGTTGCTCTGTTTAACGGTAAGGACCTTACGGGTTGGAAGGGTCTGGTCGGCAGTCCGAAAAGCCGGCGTGAAATGAGCCGGGAGGAATTGGCCAAGGCAGAGGCCAAGGCAGACGAGGACATGCGGATAAACTGGAAGGTGGTCAATGGTGCGCTTTTCTTTAACGGGAAAGGACACAGCCTTTGTACTTCAAGAGACTACAGCGATTTCGAGATGTTAGTCGATTGGAAGATAGAGAAGGGCGGCGACAGTGGTATATATCTTCGCGGATCGCCACAGGTGCAGATATGGGACACAGACCGACCGAACGCAGATGTCGGCTCAGGCGGATTGTATAATAACCAGAAGGGACCGAGCAAGCCGGACAGGGTCGCGGACAGGCCGGTCGGACAGTGGAATACGTTCAGGATTGTTATGAGAGGGGAAAAGGTGACGGTTTATCTGAACGGCGTGAAGGTGGTCAATCAGGTGGTGATGGAGAATTACTGGGAGCGGGACAAGCCGATTTATCCGAGCGAGCAGATAGAGCTTCAATCGCACGGCAGCCGGCTTTATTTCAGGAATGTGTTTATTCGTGAGATTACGAACGAACTCAATGAGCAGGAAGAGAAGGATGGTTTTGACCTGCTGTTTAACGGAGAGGACCTGACAGGCTGGCAGGGCAATACAAAGGGTTATGTGGTTAAGGACGGTACGATTGTTGTAGAACCCAAGCTTGGCGGTGGTAATCTTTATACGGCGAAAGAGTACGGCGATTTCATTATGCGGTTCGAGTTTAAGCTGACTCCCGGTGCGAACAACGGGCTTGGTATTCGCACGCCTTTGAATGTTAATGCGGCGTATGAGGGGATGGAACTTCAGATACTGGATAATACGGCGGCCAAGTATAATAACCTTAAGCCTTATCAGTTTCACGGATCGATTTACGGTGTCGTTCCGGCGAAGGTCGGATATCTCAAGCCTGTTGGCGACTGGAATTATGAGGAGGTAATCGCCAAGGGCAACCAG
>CAZWME010000553.1:0-4219 GCA_964634515.1 uncultured Pirellulales bacterium
GATTACGTGACACTCACAAAATCCGGGCGGGTAGCGGCAGGCGAGATTGTCCGGAAACATAATATCCTGAAGTCGTTTTTTATAGACGTCCTTGGTGTCGATGCGGATGTCGCCCAGAAGGCGGCATGTAAAGCCGAGCATGAGCTTGGTCCGGAGATTATTGCAAAGCTTCTGTTTTTTATCGAGTTCGTAACACAAAGCAGTAAAAACGGATATGACCTGGCGGATGAATTCCAGAAATTCTGTAACAACATCAACATAAGTAAGCGAGATAACATCAATGGAAGATGAGAAAAGAAGGCCGCTGTCGAAGGTTCGGGCGGGTGAAACAGTGACATTAGCAGGCATAGAGGCCGGACGGGGTTTACACAGCAGGCTTGCATCAATGGGGCTTGTAACAAACGTGGCAATAACTGTCGTAAGCAACAGCGAGACGGGACCTTTTGTAATAAGCGTTAAGAACTCAAAGATGATGTTGGGCAGGGGGATGGCCCATAAGATTATGGTTTTATGAAAATGAACTAGTCATTTTTTTCACCGGGGAACCTCAACCAATTTCACCATCACAGTATCAAAATACTGTAAAACAGACAGCGATATTATGGACAAGAAATTAAAAGTAGCCCTGGCCGGAAATCCCAACAGCGGAAAAACATCCATTTTCAATATGCTGACCGGTGCGCATCAGCATGTTGGTAATTATCCGGGAGTGACGGTTGAAAAGAAGGAGGGCACTTTTAAGTATGTCGGTTTCGAAATAAATCTTGTGGATTTGCCCGGAACATACAGCCTGAGTGCTTATTCGACAGAAGAGCTTGTTGCCCGTAACCTCGTGATAGAGGAACATCCGGATGTTGTGGTTGATATCATAGATGCGTCCAATATCGAGAGGAACCTGTATTTAGCGACCCAGCTTATTGAAATGAATGTGCCGCTGGTGCTGGCGTTCAATATGAGCGATATAGCCGAGCAAAGGGGATTGAAATTCGATATCGAACAGTTGTCCAAGCTCCTTGAAGCAGCGATAGTGCCAACCGTCGGCAATAAGGGCAAAGGTAAAACGGAGCTGCTTGATGCTATTATCAAAACATCCGGGCAGGTCGAGCGTCAGCGTATTCATAAGGTAAGCTATGGCGAAGAAATTGAGCATGAACTGACGGAAATCGGAATACTCCTGGCCGATAAGGAACAGGAATTAGTAGAAAAATACGGCTGCCGATGGTTGGCCGTCAAACTGCTGGAACACGACTCTGATATAACGGCAAAAATTCACAGCCGGGAGGTACTCGAAGCTGTTACAGCAAGCATCGCGCATCTTAAAGATATTTTCGCAGATGAGCCGGAAATAGTAATGGCGGACCGGCGGTATGGTTTTATATCAGGTGCGTGTCAGGAAACAATTAAAACTACCGTCGAATCGCGTCACAGTACCAGCGATATGATAGATTCTATAGTCACCAATCGTGTCCTCGGGCTGCCGATATTTCTGATATTGATGTATTTAGTATTTCTTTCGACATTTAAGATAGGCAAATATCCGATGGGCTGGCTCGAGCAGTTTTTCGGCTGGGCGTCAATAACGATAGCGGGTTTTTGGCCGGCGGGCAGTGAAAGCTGGCTCAAGTCCCTTTTGGTAGATGGTATTATAAGCGGAGTAGGGGGGGTGATTGTTTTCCTTCCCAATATTCTGCTGTTATTTCTGGCGATAGCGCTTCTCGAGGATTCCGGCTATATGGCCAGAGCGGCCTTTATTATGGACAGGGTAATGCACAAAATAGGCCTGCACGGCAAAAGCTTTATACCGATGCTTATCGGTTTCGGATGTTCGGTGCCGGCCATAATGGCCACACGAATACTCGAAAACAAACGCAACAGATTTACAACAATAATGGCAATACCATTGATGAGTTGCGGTGCAAAGTTGACCATCTATATGCTTATCATACCAGCCTTTTTTCCGGAAAAATGGCATGGGCCGATGCTTTGGCTTATTTATTTGATAGGAATTATATTATCGATTGTTGTTATCAAGGTTTTACGATTGACCGTCTTTAAGGGCGAAACCACACCTTTTGTTATGGAATTGCCGCCTTATCGTATGCCTACCGGCAAATCCGTCTGTATTCATATGTGGCACAGAGGGTGGATGTATCTGAGAAAAGCGGGCACAATAATCCTGGCCGTATCGATTATACTCTGGGCGGCGATGAGTTATCCAAAACCGAATGAGCAGTCTTTGGCAGGCTTGAGTGTTGAGCAAGCCCAGCAAAAAAAGCTGGAACATTCGGTGATTGGAAGGATTGGGCAGGCCATAGAACCGGCATTGAAACCACTTGGTTTTGACTGGAAAATCGGGACGGCCCTTATAGGCGCTACTGCCGCCAAAGAGGTGTTCGTATCACAATTGGCAATAGTATTTGCAGTCAGCTCACAAGAGGCGGGGGGGGCTGATGGAGGGAAAGGTACGCAAAATTTACGGGAAATATTGCAGGCGAATTATACGCCTTTGACCGGTTTTTGTATAATGCTGTTTTGCCTGATTTACGCACCGTGTGTGGCAACGGTTGCGATGACACGACAGGAGACAAATTCGTGGGGCTGGGCGCTGTTTCAATTCTTCGGACTGACAGCATTGGCTTACGTAGTAACTCTTATCGTTTATCAAATCGGCAGTTTTATAGCAGGTTAGAAAAGTCCATAAAAAAGTGAAATTATAATGACAAGAGAGGAGATTTTCTTCATTCTTAGCCTTGAGATTGTAATTGGTGATATATATAGGATGATGGATGGATTTATGATTTGCCAAACTAATATGGAATATTGTATAATATGGTTCAGCAGAAATTGCAGTTTCATCAGAACAATCAGAGCGAAGCCGGAGTATATGATTAGAAGTCTTCGCGGGTGATGAGAAATCAGGCTAAGGTAAAATATGAACACCGATAAAGGGAAAAAAGCAAATCATTTCAGCAGTCAGCCGCATCCCGAGGACGAGCTTAAGGAATATCAGGCGAAATTCAGGACCTTGTTCGACAATGTCAGCAGCGGGGTGGCTATATATGAAGCGAGAAATGACGGCAAAGATTTTGTATTTGCTGATTTTAACACAGCGGCCGAAGAAATCGAACATCTCAAAAAAGATGATTTGATAGGCAAAAGCGTCACAGATGTCTTTCCCGGAGTCAAGGAGTTCGGTCTTCTCGAAGTTTTCCAGCGAGTTTACAAGACGGGCACACCGGAACACCACCCCATTTCAATATATAAAGATGAAAGGGTCGCAGGCTGGCGAGAAAACTATGTATATAGATTGCCGTCGGGACAGATTGTGGCAGTGTATGACGATGTAAGCGCACGTAAACGCAACGAATTAATGATTCGGATGACCGATCAATGCTTCAAAGCCATTGCAGACTACACTTATGACTGGGAGGTCTGGGTCGGTCCGACCAGCCGAGTTCTTTGGACGAATCCGGCGATAAAGCGCGTTACCGGCTACAGTATCAAAGAGCTTATGGCTATGTCGGATTATCCGATATGTCTTATTTACAAAGATGATCGAGATCGGATGGGCCGGGCCTTTCAGTCGACACTCGAAGGAAGTACTGGAAACGATGTCGAGTTCAGGATCGAACGCAAGGATGGTAAAACAATCTGGATTGCGATGTCGTGGCAACCTATTTATGATGACAAAGGCAATTCATTAGGACACCGTGAGAGCATTCGTGACATAACTATACGCAAAGAAGCCGAACAGGCGCTGGAAAAGGCCAAGCAAGAAAAAGATGCGGAATTAGAAGCCCTAAAAGCATTTCTTGGTAATGAGGACATCAAACCATAACAGGGGAGGATTGGAGAAATTACCAGCGTCTGAATGTTATTAAGCACACGGATTACTCTGGGAATTATAAAGAATGTAGATACTCTTCGATATTGGTGTAGCCGTCCTGGTCAAGGTCGCCATTGCCATCGGAAGCATCCTTTGGATCCAGGCCGTTACCTAATTCCCAGTCATCCGGCATTCCATCATGATCAGTATCCACGTGGGGTTTGCCGCCTGCAAGTTCGGGATAACCGCCGACATCATCCGGGGAATCGATAATCGAACCAGTCCCGTTCCTAACATCATTGACAATACGCTGGTCAACGGCATCACGCTGAGGCGCTATCGCTCCAGCCTGGGCAAGCACTATGTCCTGAGCCTCATTTGGACTGGTCGAGG
>CAZWME010000554.1:0-4211 GCA_964634515.1 uncultured Pirellulales bacterium
TACCTGCCACATATCCCAACTACCATATCCGCCAATTCTTTCAGAGGCGCTAAAGAAAAGTGTGCGGCCATCGGCAGAGATGCTCGGGCTAATGTCTGAAGTCGAACTGTTTACAACTGGACCAAGATTGACTGGTTCGGTCCAATCATCGCTTGTCGTAGCCCGGGCAGTCATCCATATATCTACTAAGCCATAACCATCTGGCCGGTCGGACTGGAAAAATAGAGTTAAGCCGTCTGATGAAATACACATGTTACGCTCATTAGACGAACTGTTTACATTCTGCCCGAGATTAACCGGCTCAATCCAGTCGTTGTTTGTTGTTGCTCGCGTTGTTACCCATAGGTCGCGCTTACCTGAACCTCCGGATCTTTGAGAGCTGAAGTAGAGTGACAGGCCATCTGCTGAAATGCTTGACATGTAATCCCCATCTGAAGCGTTGACTATTGGTCCAAGATTCACCGGGGCCTCCCAATCGTCATTTATTGTTGTCCGCGTTGAAACCCATATGTCCCAATTTCCAGACCCACCGGACCGTTTGGAGCTAAAGTAGAGCGACAGACCGTCGGCTGAAATGCATGGGCCAGTGTCTGAAGCGGAACTGTTGATCTCTGGGCCAAGATTCACCGGCTCTGGCCAGTCATCATTTGTCGATGCCCGCGTCGTAATCCATAGGTCGGTAGAGCCACTCCCACCAGGCTTGCTGGAGTCAAAAAAGAGTGAAAGACCATCAGCCGAAATGCTCAGGCCGATCCAGCCCCCCTCATCAGAGGAAGTGTTGACCGCTGGTCCAAGATTAGAGGGCTCACCGAAAATGAAATCTGCATTTGCAACCTCGACAACCATACAGAATACCAGAACAAATACGACTGAAATTGCCTTTTTCATCTTACTGCCCTTTCAAAAGTGTTGTTAGTCATGCCAGAAAATATGGTCGAATATATCACTTAAGACTTGTTTACGAAAATGCCGCTGATTGAACGCCATTTGGATTTTCTCCTCTAAAAGGCATATAAGATACGAATAATGTAACATAACATATTTTCACCTTTTTTCAAGTGAAAAACCGATAAATAGTATGAAATGTCCGGGGGCTAAATATTGGCCAATAGTTAATTTTCACTTGACAAATCGGCGGTTGTTAACTATTTAAGCTGTTTCTCTATTGTTTGTATTTAGTTTTTTGAAGTATTTTTGGAGTAATTAAGTATGTTACCAGTGAAGAAGACCAGTAAATGCAGAACACGTACTCGCCGCAGCCATCATCGTTTAAAGGCCGTGAACTATTCTGTCTGCCCGAAATGTGATCAGGCCAAGCTGCCTCATGCTGCGTGTGTGAACTGCGGTTATGTTAATCCGAAAATAACCCTGAAGCTCGGGAAAGAAGAAAGCAAATAATGCGGATAGCGATTGATGCAGTGGGAGGCGACAACGCTCCGGACGAGATTATCGCCGGTGTGCTGGAGTCAGTAGGGGAGCTTGATAAGGACGATAAGCTTATACTTGTCGGGCCTGAGGACTTAATTGAATCGCAATTAAAGTCGCGTAAGTGCCCTAAAGGTTCGATTACTATTGTCCATGCTCCGGACATTATCGGTATGGCCGACGTACCGATAGAGACCCTGCGAAAAAAACCCAAAAGCTCAATTGCCATCCTTTCCAAATTAGGAAAACGAGGCCAGGCTGACGCGGTCATATCCGCCGGCAATACAGGGGCCTGTGTCGCGGCCTTTCAAATGAGGATGAGGAACCTGCCGGGCGTTAATCGTCCCGGGATAGCGGTTGTATTTCCAACACCGGAAGGCCCCGTAGTAATATGTGATGTTGGCGCTAATATTGCCTGTAAGCCGATAAATCTCTATCAATATGCCTTGATGTCAAGCGTGTATACAAAAGGTATGCTGGGGATTGAAAACCCGAGAATTGGTATTATGAGCATCGGTTCGGAAGATGCAAAGGGCAATGAAATCGTTAAGAAGGCACGTGAGCTGATAAAAGCCGACCCGAATATGAATTTCGTAGGCAATATCGAAGGAAGAGATATTTTTGAAGGTACCAGTGACGTTGTAATCTGCGAAGGTTTTGTTGGGAATGTGATTCTCAAACTTACAGAAGGTCTTGTTGACTATCTGTTTAAGGCTATCAAGCACGAGCTTATGGAAGAGAAGCTTCAACTTGCCATGAAGTTTAAGCCCGTGATGAAAAGAATCTATACTAAATATGACTATAACACATATGGCGGAGCGCCATTGTTGGGGCTTAACGGCACAGCGCTAATCTGCCACGGCTCAAGTAAAAGCAGAACCATAAAAAATGCAATTTTAGCTTCCAAAAAATTATACACGGAAAAAATAAACGACAAGATAGTTGAATGCCTTTCGGAAACTTGCGTAAGGACCCCTGATGAGTAATCTGATTAGCGCCAAACCCCCCTACCGTGCAGTCATCACCGGTTACGGTTCATTTGTGCCGGCGAAATTGCTAACCAATGAAGAACTTGCAAAGATGGTGAAGACCACGGACGAATGGATTACGACTCGTACCGGTATCAAGGTTCGACATATCACTACCGATAATGAAAGCACGTCATTTTTGGCTATCGAAGCATCCAAAAGAGCTTTGGCCATGTCAAACCTTGACCCCCGCGACGTCGAAATTATTATTGTGGCTACTATCACGCCTGAGATGGTTTTTCCATCGACGGCGTCCTTTGTACAACGAGATCTTGGGGCGAATAAAGCATGGGTGTTTGATTTAGCCGCTGCATGCAGCGGCTTTGTGTATGGTCTATCCATTGTTCAGCAGTTTATAGAAAGCGGCCGATTTAAAAATGCCCTCGTAATAGGTGCTGAAACTTTGACTAAGATTACGGACTGGACTGACCGGAGGAGCTGCATCCTTTTCGGGGACGGTGCCGGGGCGGTCGTGCTCGAACAAAAAAGTGACGAACGCAAGGGTATTTTATACAGCACGATGCATTCGGATGGGAACCGCTGGGAAGCGTTGAATTGCCAGGCTTATGGTTCCCGGTATCCGGCGGCCAAACAGTTAGAAGACCCAAAGAAAATCTATATGCAAATCCGTGGCAGAGAAGTATATCAGCAGGCCATTCGGAGAATTGTCGAAACTGTTAACCACTGCCTGGATCATTGTGATTTGACACTCGATGATATTACAATGCTCATCTCACACCAGATGAATGCAAGAATTATTGAGTCTGCAGCAAAGCGGTTAAATCTACCGGACGAAAAAGTCTTTTTAAATATCAGCGAGTATGGCAATACTTCAGCGGCCTCTGTGCCAATTGCCTTTGATGATTGCGTAAGGAAGGGACGAATCAAACGAGGAGATATTATCATTTTAGTCGCTTTCGGCGCAGGCTTGACCTGGGGAGCAAATATAATTGAGTTTTAAGTTTCTCGAAGGGAACATTTTGTCTTATACTGTGAGCAATTCCGGGTTTTCAGCTTTTTGTAATACACAGAAAGTTAAGATAATAAAATAATTGAATGAAGGTACTTAACTATATATGAATTTTAACAAAATGCCAGCACTGTGTATAGGTGACATGGAAGTTGAAATACCAATTATTCAGGGAGGGATGGGTGTCGGCATTTCCTTATCAAATTTAACCTCAGCCGTAGCAAACGCTGGTGGTATTGGAGTTATTGCCACACCTGGAATCGGTCAGTTTGAACCCGATTATCACACAAATCCCAGAGAAGCAAACAAAAGGGCCTTGCAAAACGAAATAAGAAAGGCAAGGGCCAAGACCAAGGCTGGAGGGATTATCGGCGTAAATGTAATGGTGGCCCTTTCGAATTTTAACGACCTTGTGCAATGTGGTGTGGATGAAGGGGTGAATCTGCTCTTTCTCGGTGCAGGACTTCCATTAGGGCTTCCTGAGACACTACCGCTCGATAAGCTGGGTGAGCTCGATACGAAGTTTGTCCCTATAGTGTCTTCCGCCAGGGCGGCTAAGTTAGTATTTAGAGCCTGGCAGAAACGATACAACCATGCGCCCGATGCCGTGGTTGTAGAGGGTCCATTGGCCGGGGGGCATCTCGGCTTCAGAAAAGACCAGATCGATAACCCCGACAATGCGCTGGAAAAAATACTGCCGGAAGTGATCACTGTCGTAAAGCTTTATGAAGAACAATTCAACAAAAGCATTCCGGTCATCGCCGCTGGCGGAATATATACAGGTGCTG
>CAZWME010000555.1:0-4195 GCA_964634515.1 uncultured Pirellulales bacterium
ACTGGCTGCCGGTGCTATCCATCCAAGAGACGGCTTCAAATATGCTTTTGAAAACGGTGCCGATTTCCTCTGCGTCGGAATGTTTGATTTTCAGGTTATTGAAGATGTGCTTATCGCAAAAGATGCACTCTCCGGCAAATTGAAAAGACGCCGTCCCTGGAGGGCGTAACACGTTTAACGCTCAATTAAAGGGTGCAGAAAATGCCAAAAGATTTGAATCGCAGGCAGTTCGTTAAAAAATCCCTCCTCGCCTCCGCCGCCGTGACATCCGCTGTGAGTCTCGAAGAAAAGGCTTTATTGGCACAAGTGAAAAAGCCCGCCAAACAAACCGCAGGTTCCGCAAAAGGCCTGCCCGCGGGCAAAATCGGCAATGTTAAGATAAGCAGGATAATCTGCGGCGGAAATCTAATCGGGGGATACGCTCACAGCAGAGACCTGATTTATGTATCTTCTTTACTGAATCACTATTTCACGGATGAAAAGATTATAGAAACCCTCCGGATATGCGAGGAAAACGGCATCAATACTATCATCGCCGGCACGTCCTCAGCCGAACTCCTGAAAAAATACTGGAATGAAAGGGGCGGCAAAATTCAGTGGTTTGCACAATGCACAGCCAAGACAGAAGACCTCACAAGTGATGTTAAATTGGCCATTGATAGCGGGGCGACCGGGGCTTTTGTTATTGGTAATGTCGGAGACAACTGGTCCCGGAACGGCCGAACCGACCTTATCGGAAAAGTCGTAGATTATATCAAACAAAACGGCATCATCGCCGGTGTCGGCGGCCATAACCTCGGCACGCCTATGGCCGCTGAAAAGGCGGGCATCAACGCCGACTTCTACATGAAAACCCACCACAGCACCAAATACTGGTCCACTCGAAAGCCGGACCAGCACAAGGATGTTATTGATAACTACAATACCGACAATTACTGGGACAAGAATCCGGAAAAAACCGTAGAGTTTATGAAGACGGTGAAAAAGCCCTGGATTGCCTACAAAGTATTGGCCGCCGGTGCTATCCATCCAAGAGACGGCTTCAAATACGCTTTTCAAAACGGTGCCGATTTCCTCTGCGTGGGAATGTTCGATTTTCAGGTCATTGAAGATGCCCTTATTGCCCGAGACATCTTATCCGGCAAAATAGAAAGACATCGCCCCTGGAGAGCTTAAAAAATCAGTAGTCTTTGAATCCTTGCATCCACTCCGGCCAGTCGGAAGCCTGAACAAGCCCCGCCTGCGTCCACGGCCCGTTTGTGTCATACTCCCGATGCCACTTCAAAGTCCAGAGCTCCTTAAGCCCGACCTTTCTGGAAGAAAAATCCACAAACACACTGTTCAAAAATCCGTCGTGCCGGTTGATGCAGAGCATTTTCATAGCATTCGAAGTCCAGTCATCCCTCTGACCTTCGAATAACGGAGGATTATCAGTATGGTGCGGCCTTGTATCCCACCACAGGTCATCCAGAAAAAGCGGTATATTAGCCGCACCACTGACATCGCGGCTTCTCCAGTAGTGTTCACCCGGCTTACCGCCCTCCCGCCCGGGCAGCGGGTCGGTAATCCATATATTAATCCCATAGCTTCCGAACTCATCATAATAGTTCGTCCATGCCGCATGCGGTACCTGCCAGCCCTGGTCGTAAGGCTTCGTTGCCGTCGGGCAGCAGCAGAGTTCCTGGTTATGTATGTAGTACGGCCGCAGCACAGTCATCCAACTGTAATCCTGGTCGGCACTGACGTTCCAGCCTCTATGAAAATTGCCGTCGTTCTCATCTGTGTACATCGAAAAGTAAAGGCCCCACTGCTTCAGGTTCGACTGGCAGGCAACCGCCTTTGCCTGTCCCTTAACACGCTGCAGTGCCGGCATCAGGACCGCCATTAATAAAACAATAATGGCGATAACTACTAATAGCTCTATTAAAGTAAATCCCGGTGCAAATCTTCCGCATTTCCCGCTGGGGATATTTTTGTCTTGTGAGGTAAAGCCTTTTACAATGCGCATATCAGGCCTCTTTATTTTTTTCACCCGCAAGCTGCTCTAATTACTGATACAGAACAGTTTGTTTGCGGTACGAATGAACAAACGGCCGTCGGCGATGGCAATTGATGCCTGGACGGGCTTGTCTTCCATATCGATTCGTGAAAGGATCTTAAACCGGCCTTCATTTGCGGCAAGAACAACTGCCTCAGCCGCTTCGCTAATACAGTAGAGCTTATCATCCCCTGCCGTTATGGATGCCCACCATGGAGCCCTGCCCCCGAGTTTGCCCTGCCATTTCTGCCGGCCCGTACCGGCATCCAGACACGTCATAACTCCGCCTCTTCTGTCACCAATGACATATATGTTGCCCTTGTAATAAAGCGGAGTGCTGACGTCCGGTGCAGGCCCGTCAAACTTCCAGGCTATATCATTATCAGAAACAATACCGTCGAGGCCGCTCTTGAGTGCCAAAAGACCCAGACTGCCCCTCGGCGGAACACCAAATATCAGCCCTTCACCGGTAACAACAGAGGAAATGTTCCGCCCCCTCGTACTCTTTTCCTTTGCATATTCATAACGCCAGAGTTCTTTGCCGCTTGCCGGATTATTAGATGTAATATAGTCACTGCCAATAATAAGGATTTCAGCACGGCCGGAATGATGAAATGGTATCGGCGAGCTATATGAGTCGAGCGACTCGTTCAGAGCATCTGTCTTGCGAGGCTGCTTCCAGATATTCCTGCCCGTTCCTGCGTCCACAGCTAAAATGAAGGCATCGAGGCCCGTGCTCTCAGGAGAGCGATAGGCCGTGTGTCGCCTCTGGATGAGGATGTAAAGTCTGCCGTCATAAAGCAGCGGGCTTGAGCTGTAGCCGTACTTTAGCGAGATGTTCCCGTATTCACCCTCGAGATTGCGTGACCAAAGGATATTTCCCTCATAGTCCATCCCAACTAACTCACCGGAGCCGTACATGAAATAAACATACCTGCCGTCGGTCACAGGTGAAGGCGTGGCAGGATTGTTCCTTGGCACCTTTCTGCTGGATGTTCCAACCTTTTTTCGCCATAGCTCACTGCCGTTTTTGACATCGAGGCAAAGAGCAAAAAGATCGCCGCTGTTTTTATCCGTCGAGCTGATAAAGACTTTACCATCGGTTATAATAGGTGTTGCAGAACTGTGACCGGGAAGAGAAGCAATCCATGCTACATTCTCCGTTTTGCTCCAGTTCGACGGCAGGTTTTTCTCCTCACTCGAGCCGTTCAGAAACAGTCCGCGCCAGTGCGGCCAGTCGCCGGCTAAAACACGCGTGCTCACAAGTAAACAAAAAATTATTATCGGTGCTGAAATTCTTCTGCTTATCATTTCTGCCGTCCTCGTAGTCAGCGGTTTTTTGCTGTTTACACCCCTATACAATATTCCAAAACAAACGACAAAACATATACTACTAAATCTAATCCGCAACTTCTACTCTTTTTTCCCGTTCGTGTTCATTAAATGTCCATTACTGATTTTAATGAAGACCTTCACCCGTCTGTGCGTACTGCAAAAACAGTAAGCAGGAATATTGCTTTTCTTGACGGCTGACGACTAATACCGTATAGTTATGGATTTTAGTGGTTGAGGTATGGTATTGAGGTTATTTGGAGTTTGTTGTATATGGCTAAGAAAAGTCAATGTGAAAAGTGTACGGGTTTGTGCTGTCGGTATTTTGCGCTGCCGATTGAAACGCCCGAAGACAAGGGTGATTTCGATGATATCAGATGGTATCTGTGCCATAAGAATGTGACGGTCTTCGTAGAGGATGGTGACTGGTATATCAATATTAACAACCCGTGCAGACACCTCTCGAAAAAAGATAATCGTTGTAAGATTTACGATAAAAGGCCGAACATCTGCAGAGGATACGATCACGATGACTGCGATTTTGTCGAGGGGGAGTACGATTATGAGCTGCACTTTACAAACGACAAGCAGATGGAAGAATACATAAAGATAAAATTCGACAATAACGTCACCGAAAAACAAAAGGCAAAGAAAAAGCAGAAAAAGAGAAAGAAATGAAGATACCGCCGGTAAAAGGGACAAGGGATTTTTATCCACAGGAGATGGCCGTTAGAAACTGGCTCATTGACGGCTGGAAGAAGGTGTCCGTCCGCAACGGCTTCGAAGAATATGATGGGCCGATTTTTGAGTATCTGAAGATGTTTC
>CAZWME010000556.1:0-4191 GCA_964634515.1 uncultured Pirellulales bacterium
CGACCCTGGGCTTATGAATCCCATGCTCTAACCAACTGAGCTACGCCGCCAAAATCTTCTAACCACTTGCACGATAACAGTTTCCAATTGGTGCTGTCAATCAGTTTTCCATAAAAATCGGAAAAAACCACCAAAAGTGTCATTATAGTGTCAGTCGTCATACGCCCGACTCAAAATGCTGTTCAATAACTTCGTTGCCAAAACAAGATCTTCTGGCCGCACTGTAAGATAGTACTTTCTTGTTGTAGAAATGTCCGAATGTCCTGCAAGCTGCTGAACTACTTGAATCGGTAACTTCTGGGCCCAGTTCGTAAGAGCAGAACGGCGAAGATCATGCAAAGTACACTTCGCCACACCCGCATGCTGGCGGATTACACCAAAATCTCTCGATGTGTTGTTAATCACCTCCGAGGTAGGGAACCATTTGCCGAGTTCCCGGCGTTGCAAGATCAGACGAAGACGTCTCGGTGTTATAAAAATATAAGGGTGACCTTCTTCACATTGAGCCTGGAGGTTGGCTAGCAGCTGCGTTGTTTCGTCAGAGAGAGGAACTACCCGGCTCTCGTGGTCTTTCGGTTCCCACTCAATCGTTTCTGCAGTTTCCTCTTTTGGTACAATACGAATCAATTGATTTTCAAAGTCAATGTCAGCCCAAGTAAGGTTGAGGATTTCGCCGCGTCTGAGACCACTGCCGTATGCCATGGAAATTAGAGACTTCCACCAAAGACGTTTTGCAGAATTCATCAGTGCTGCGTACTCTTCTACAGTTACGTACCGTATAGGTTTCTGTGCTTTCTTGCGTTCTCTAATCCTGCCCAATACTACTGAACCGCCTATGTAATTTTCAAATAGCTCCAAAACCTGTATTTGACTCCATAAAGTTCCGTAGGCCACCTGTCCCTTCATAACTTTCTTGTGTTCACGAATGAATTCTCGAAGGCTTAACGTCGTTGGCCTGTCCGCCTTTCCCAGATTCACTTTCTCCTGAATTGCTATCGTATGTTTTTCCGCCTCCTTTCTTGTCCTGAAAACCTTGCCATACCTTTTATTGTTGGTGCCGTACCATCTGACAATCCAGTGATACCGTCGCTTTTTTGGCCATTGCGACTTTGGAATTGGTTTTCCATTTCTAGTCTTTGGTACAGGCTCCAACCACTTACGATAAACACCTACTTTTTCTATCGCCATTGGTAACCTCCTTTCCGTTTAGGATAAGCGGCTACCAGTAGCAACTGACAGCTGAACATTCTACCGAAGAAAACACAGAAGCGCAAATATTTTTTTGAGAATAATACTGCATTTTTCTACTCCTCGGTTTTGACAACCAGAAAGTGATCCAATTCGGTCTTGCGATACCATACGCGACGGGCAAATTTGGTAGCTTTGAGTTGTCCTTTATCACGCCAGTAATTAAGAGTGCGGATGGCCGTTGGTGGTGTATGGTTGCCTGTTTCGTCGAGCCTTAAGTACTGTGCAGCTTCAATTGGTGTTAGTAATTCAGTAAAATCATCAGGCCGAGGTGGCCAATTGTTGTTTTGACTTTGCTCTTGATTCTTCATAGCCATTGTCTTTCCCACTGAAATAAAGGTGAACTTGTCATCTAATTGTCCTCTCACTAATATAAGAGTCTTTTGAGGTGGTAATTCTTACCTGGTTTGTTGGGCAGTAATGCTTTATTACTCAGTAGCATTGTCACTGTCAGAGTTGGCACTTGGTGGTTTTACTCGCCAATCATACCAACACTCTCGAGGTTCTTCGTCTGTACCTTCAGGCCATCGGTGGTACTTCTCACAGGATTCGCATTTCTGTTCATCGATACTTTCGTGATTCTCAGGGCAGATTCGCATATTATGACTGGCTCGAGCCCCTGTACTTCCATGGCGCCCGCTGCCATGTCTTCTAAACGGATGTCCTCCTCGTTCTTTACTACCACCGCTTCTACTTAGGAGCGGTTTTGGCGAGAGTTGGCTGGTGCTTGACGAATAAGTAGATAAATCTCGTGCAGCAGACTGTGTCCAGCGTCAATTATAATTTCCCTTCGCGTTGACTCATAATTTTTGTTACCGAAGTTCCGTCGTTGCCTCATTAGAATGTTACCAAAAACTGGAGGTATACGATGGACAACAAAATCAGCACACAGGCAAAAGCAGAATTAGTTAGGGTACTGGGACAGCGATATCGTGAATCATCTAAAATGGCAAAGACACAGATTCTCGATGAGTTCATTGCTGTGAGTGGATATCACCGCAAACATGCAATCCGCCTTCTTTTTGGTAAAACTGACAATAGCGGCAATCGGAGCAGTTCCTGTGAAGTTCGCCACAGTCGACGAATCTACGATGAAGCCGTTAAGGAAGCTCTCATTGTAATGTGGGAGGCAGCGGATCGAATCTGTGGTAAGCGGTTAAAAGCGGTATTGCCTGACTTTGTTGATGCAATGGAACGGCATGGTCACCTGAATCTCGATCCGGAGGTTCGCAAGCAACTGCTTAAAGTCAGTGCAGCAACCATTGATCGATTGTTATCACCAATTCGTAATCCGTCACAATCGCGAAGAAAAAGACGACGGTCTACAAAGGTTAGCAGGCAGGTTCCTATTCGTACGTTTGCGGACTGGGATGGCCCGAATCCAGGTTACTTGGAGATTGATTTCGTTGTTCACTGTGGAGGATTTATGACTGGTTCTTTTATTCACACTCTTGCTACTACTGATGTTAGCTCTGGCTGGACGGAATTCATACCACTTCTCGCTAAAGAGCAGTACCTTGTTGTCGAAGGACTTGATGTGATTTTTCAACAGATTCCATTTCCGATATTGGGGATTGATTCTGATAATGATAGTACGTTTATAAATGATACCCTGTTGAAGTTCTGCCAAAATCATCATGTTGAGTTCACTCGGTCTCGGGCATATCATAAAAATGACCAAGCATGGATTGAGCAGAAGAATGGCGCTGTGATTAGACGCATGGTAGGACACGAAAGGTTTTCTGGGATTGTCGCTGGTCACGCCCTCGCTCATCTTTACCAAGCGGCTCGTCTCTATGTAAATTACTTTCAGCCATCATTCAAACTACGTAAAAAAACGCGAAACGGAGTCAAGGTAAGACGAACCTATGACCCGCCAGCAACTCCCTGTGATCGGTTGCTGAGTCATCAGATGGTAGATGATCAAATCAAAGAGAAACTACGGTTGCAGCGTAAACAACTCGATCCTGTAGAGTTGCTACATCGCATTCGCGAAGGCCAATCTGCCTTGGCCGCTTTGGTATCTACTGAAAGTTCTCCACAAGGGCCTGGACGCGAGAGCCTCGGTCAATTCCTGACTCAGTTACCCCGGTTGTGGCGGGATGGTGAAGTTCGACCAACCCATCGAAGCAAATCTTCAAAACCCCGGCATTGGCGCACACACAAAGACGCTTTCGAAAGTGTCTGGTACGAAGTACTTGACTGGCTGCAGCAGGAGCCAGATGTGACAGCAAAAAACTTGCTGAAACGGCTCCAATATAAATACTCCGGGCGTTTTGCTGATGGCCAGCTCAGAACCTTGCAACGGCGTGTCAAAGAATGGCGAAAAATTATGGCCAGAGAATTCGTATATGCATGCATGGAGCAATAAAAATACTAAGCAGTCTGGAATATCCGGATTTTTGGCCCCATGGGGCCAACCCCAGAATTGACGTGATTAACTGAAATACTTATAGTAACATTCTTAGTTGAGGCAACAGGGAAGGTAAGAATAATTGTCGCTGATCAAATGCAAGCGTATAAGCTAAAAAAGTAACTTTGGTTTCGATATTTGCCATATTATTCATACCTTCTGCAACTGCAATGGCTTGGGCAAATTGCCGCACCGGCTTTTTGAATTCAAAGTCGGTAATCCAACTCGATGAGATACTGAAGGGTGTCGTGGAAAAATAGCAAAACGATAGCCAAATGAAACAGATTTCTTAAAAAATGCAAAAAAACATGTAAATTCACAGCAAAATCCAAGGCCAAGAGTCGTACGAGTGTCTAATCAGCAAATGCAGATTAACCGAGAAAATATTGAACGAGTCTGAATCGGTATGGTTTCTATGCAAAATACTCAAGAAACAAAACCCCATTCATACCAACAAAGAAACATGTTGGCTGGTATCGTTCACGGTACTTTTTTCGAAATGGCGTATGCTTTTGCTGAACCCTTTGCTC
>CAZWME010000557.1:0-4191 GCA_964634515.1 uncultured Pirellulales bacterium
AGAATTAGACTCAAGCTAATAAAGGCTTCAAATGATACATATGTCTGGACACAGAATTACGATAATGATATGAGCGAAGTAATTCACTTGCAGTCTGAGGTTGCTGAGCAGGTGGCACAGGGATTGGACATCACCCTTCTTGAACCGGAACGGCAGGCACTAGCGTACAAGCCAACGGGCAGCACTGAGGCATATGTATATTATATGCGTGGCAACGAATATGGATCCCGTGCATATCAGAATAAGGATGACTTGATGATAACCATTGAAATGTATAAAAATGCGGTCGAAATCGATCCCGCGTTTGCCCTGGCCCATGCCAAACTCTCCCAGGCTTATGCGGGGATGTATTGGTTTCACCATGATAGCAACAGCCTTAACTTAGCAGAGAAAGCTGTTGAGAATGCTCTCCGATTGGACCCTGAACTTCCAGAAGCGCACTGGGCTCTTGGCTATTACTACTATTGGGGCCATTTGGACTATGAAGGTGCTTTAGAGCAATTAAAAATTGCCCGGGAAAGCCAGCCTAATAATAGTCGACTCCTTGCCACTATAGGTTACGTTCAAAGGCGACAGAGAAAATTCGAGCAGGCATTGGATAACATCAACAGAGCTTTTGAGCTTAATCCGTTATCTTATCGTCTAGCCTTTGAGCTTGGAGACACTTTTCGGTTACTGCGCAATTATCCTGAAGCAGAACATTATTATGAGCGGGCCATCTTACTGGCTCGCGACGAGTATTATCCATATTGGCGGAGGGCCACCCTTTGTCTAGTCTGGAAAGGCAGTACGGGGGAGGCGCGAGCAGTCTTGGAAAGGGCGTCAAAGTACATCAACTTAGCAGAAAAATCTCGCATGGTTAATTTGCTCATTACGCTCGATGTATACGAAAAAAACTATAAAGGAGCTTTAAATCGGCTCTCTTCAAAATCGCAGACCGGTGCTCCTTTGAGTTATTATGATGCTCTGCGATACGCTCAAATCTATGCGTATAGGAATGATATCAAATCAGCTAAGAAATACTATGAACAGGCTGTAAATATTCTCGAATCCAAAATACGGGAAGATCCGAATGATGCTCTGTTCCAAAGTTCACTCGGAGTCGCGTATGCCGGCTTGGGCCAAAAAGATGATGCAATCCAGAAAGGAAAACATGCTGTTAACTTACTTCCCTATACAAAAGATGCCCAGAGAGGCTTCCTTCATGTTAAGTATCTGGCCCAGATTTATGTGATGGTTGGCGATCATGATAAGGCCATCGAGAAGCTTGAGTTCCTGCTAAATAAACAAGGAAACTTTTCTGTTCCTTTACTTCAACTTGAACAGACTTGGGCCCCCTTACGTAACCACTCCCGTTACGATGAACTCTTAGAAATAGGCCAATAAGATTTCAAGAACGTGACATAGGTCAATGAACAGATACTCCCCCAAAAGGTCTCCATATTCGCAAGTTGTAAAACGCCAGAACTCTTCGAAAATTCACCTCTTTCAGAAGCTGAATAACACCCTTATTTTCAAGTGACATCTTGTCACCATTTTGACACTACAAATGTTGATTTTGCCTATATCGAGTCCGAGTAAATGTCGATTTTTTGCGAAAAAGCAAACATTTATGAAAAAATTTAGTGTCATATCGGATTAAGTATACGATGTTGATCACTATTTCCTTTGTGCTTACATGGCATCGTATAAAATACAGGTTATTGTCCTGGAAGCTACCATCACTCCATACACATAACCACCGGCGGCACTCCTGTACATGATGCCTCATGCAGTCTCTCTGAAATGAGAACCACAACGATCAAAAAAGCCCTCCCTGAATCAGCGCAACAACGTCCAAGCCCCTGCCGATCCCTCGAACCAGGTGGCGCCGGAGTCTTCGCTGACTGCGAGATCGTGAATCTCAGTGGAGTCTTCCCGCCGGGCGTGCCATTCACCTGGCGCAAGATCGGTCACAAGTATGTGGGCGGGTTTATCGCCGGGCAAGAAGAACTTAACCGGCTTGCTGGAACGGCGGCTGTCCCTTCTCATCAGAACAACCCATGACACTTCAGGCCCTTCAATAATGCAACCTACGCGTTCGCCTGCATCAAGCCTATGAACCGGCCATCGCGATGGGGAGCTACTGTCGGTAACCTGCATAACATTGAGGAACAAGTCCTCGGCTGCGGGAGCTTTTGGAGAGACCTCGATCCGCCACGCTCCGGCCTCGATGGAAGTTCGCTCTATACGTCTGGGATCTACATCGTTGGCCCAGTTCCGTCCGAACACCCAGAATTCTTTGCCCGAGCCACCGATTTTCGTGAGGTCAGCGTTCGCCGCCGCAGGCAGAAGTGTATCCAAGATAAGTCGGCCACTTTCACCATGCTGAGTACAATCGACCATAGCTGAAGTCGAATCCAGGCGAGGCTCCTCCAGCGTGTGCAACAACCAGCTTTTGCGATAGGCGGGATTGGCGCTCACGACGCGGTCGAGGACTATGACAACCGCTGGTACGCTCAGATTGCGCAGGTTAAGAAAGACGAAGCTGCGCGTCACCTGCTGCACCTTTTTGCTATAGGCATCGGTGAGATCGCCCTGCAAGAAAGTGAAGTCTGGCGTCTGCTGGTCAGGACCAAAACCGTGGGCGAGCACCTTTCCCGTGCGATACCCATTTTCCGGGGCAAGCATTACATCGAGATTGCGGGCTTCGGACCGCCCGTGAGGAAGACGCTGGCCGCCATCGTTGCCGTAGCCGCGACGGCCGAACTTCTCATCCGGATTGTAAACGAGCAGACTGTTGTGCGCGATGGTGCGCCACGAGTAATTCAGGCAGTGCGAGCTGCCATAGCCACCAGCTGAGCCGCCCTGATAGATGCCGGAGTCGATCGCGAGCGATCCCTTGTAGTATATCTGAAATGCTCCGGCGTCCAGATGCTGATGGTTTACGAAGTTATATTCGTTGACCTTCATTTCGGCGATGACGGCGTTCTGGTCCCAGCCGGTGCGTGCAACGGTCCAGCCAAAGGGCGAGCCGGAGTACCACGACAAGGGCAGCGTTGCGATGGATTTTGACTGTAGCGAAGTGTCCCGCCAGAGCACATCAAAGATCGTCTCGTTGCCACCGCTACCACCCTGGCGCTGGTACTGGTCGAGCAAGACACCATCACCATAATAGCTGGCGGTTAACAGTGTCCCGATGTACTGACTCCAAGGCCGACCGCGCGGTGCGCTACAGGCGAAAGTGTCACCGCCTCGCAACCGCTGACCATCAGGCCGGGTCGTGTATATCCAAAGGTAAGGCACGAAATGCTGCTCGGGACTGTACACGTTTCCAGCGCCGAGCCGGTCGAAAATCCACAGAGGATAAATATCCCAACTATAGCGGTGCGGGCCATAGGAGTCCCCCTGGTGATAAGCGTGTCCAGGATAGAACCAGTTTCGCACCGGCAGATGCTCACGGAAAAACCGTCCGGCCGCCAAGCGGTACATCTCAGGGAACTCATCATAAATAGCGATTCCCGCTGAGAGCATGTCACGCATAATCATAGCTTCGGAAGAGTGCCCCGTGACCGAGCCTTGCCGTGTAGGCGGATAGCCGCACTCCTGCGTCCCGGCCAAGCGAACCAGCTCCTTGATGAACGCCTGTTTCTCCTCCGGCGTCAGAAGGCCGTAGCACCAATCGTAGACCATCGCGCCGGTAACCATCATACGACCCGTCTGACGACAGGCATCCTGGCGGTTTTGAAGCTCGCATTTTTGCAGCAGTGGCAGAGCCGCTTCAATGGTGGCACGTGCCAGCTCTTTGTTATGCGTCACCAGGTACTGGAGCGCATCCCATTCAACTTTTGACTGCGTTGATCTCCTGGCATAAGCCTTCAATCGATCAATCGCTGGTTGCAGCACGGGATTCTTCAAACGCTCCGGCAACTGCGCCGCGTGCTCATCGCGGAGGTACAGCCGCGGATGTTCCGCCGGCGGCACAGGAATCCGTACTCCGTTGGTCTCGAACCACTGTATTTCTGCCTTGGCAGGCGAAGTACAGAGTACCGATGCAAGTAAAGTTATAACAACTGCCATTTTCATCCAGAATCTCGATATCATATTGATACTCCTTGATACTACAGGCATCCGCCTCGTCCCGGTCTCAGTTTGTTTTTGGCTGGCCTTGCGGGTGATTACCGACTTTTCTGTTTAGCTTTGAGATGCAGC
>CAZWME010000558.1:0-4183 GCA_964634515.1 uncultured Pirellulales bacterium
CTTACATAGTAGTCAAGTGTTTCAATCTTTTCTGACATAGACATCAATTAAATCCAAATAACCCAATATTTCACATATAAGCTTATCTCAGTCGGAGCTATACATTAAGAAACCTTATTAGAATGAAAAAAATTGACCGTGTCAATTAGAAATTCCCCTCTGACTATGAGTATTTCTGTACTTTATCTTATTAGATATCCTGTTGGTCCCTAATTTTACCTGAAATGCTCTTCCGAGCGGCAGAATCCGGAATGTATCTCCGTCCCAGCCCATGACGATTCCGTTACGGACAAGCCAGGCTATTGGTTATGGACAATTAGCAAAGGAAACCCAATCCCTGACCAAAATTGACAAGAACTTTCTGGCTTGTTATACTTTGTAGTGTTCGGTGTTTAGCAGATTAAAAGGATTTAATAATGGACTACGCAGTGATAATGGCAGGGGGCACGGGCAAGAGGCTATGGCCGCTCAGCCGGCAAAAACGTCCCAAACAGGTCTTGAAACTCCTCGACGGGCAAACACTTCTTCGTTGTTGTTACGAGCGGCTCGCACCGATATTCGATAAGAAAAATATAATCGTTCTCACAAACGCCGGCTATGTGGATGTAGTGCGTGAAAACCTTCCGGAATTACCTCCTGATAATGTCATAGCCGAACCTGCCGTCCGTGATACGTCCGGCGCAATCGGGCTTATCTCAACAGTTTTGACAAAACACGACCAGGAAGCTTCAATTGCTGTAGTCACCGCCGACCAGATTATAAAACCAGCCGATGTACTGCAGCAGGCCATCAAGGATGCTCTTGTCTTTATTAATAATAATCCGGACAGTATGGTTACTTTCGGCATCCAGCCGACCTTTGCCAGCACCGGACTCGGTTACATAAACTGTACTAACGCCCGCGAGTATCCCGGCTGTAAAAATATGATTTATTCCGTAGAAGCGTTCAAAGAAAAACCGGATGAAAAAACCGCAAAAGAATATCTCAACACCGGCCAATACTTCTGGAATTCCGGCATGTTTGTCTGGAAGGCCAAAACAATCCTGGATTATTTACACAAATTTCTACCCGAAGTTGCCGAGCCCTTAGCAAGAATTCAGGCCGACTGGGGCTCTCCAAATCAGCAGCAAACACTCCGGGAATGGTTCGTAAAACTGCCCAAAATCAGCATCGACTTTGCCGTCATGGAAAAGGCCGACAACGTCCACGCTATAAAGCTGGATTGCCAATGGCTTGATTTGGGTTCTTTCCCGGCTCTTGCTGATATTATCAGCCCCGACTCCGACAATAACATCGTCATATCCGACACAAACGAGCTGCTCGACTGCAAAGACAACATTATTGTTACTGAAGACAAGGGACATCTAATCGCCGCTATCGGCCTGGAAAATATAGTTGTAGCTCACAGTCCGGATGCCACACTTGTATGCCGCATGGACCAGGCCGACAAACTAAAAGAGCTGCTCGAATTAATAAAACAGCACGGCGGTGAAAAATTTTTATAACGTAATGGGCGTCTAAAACGCCGTTACACGCAAAAATATGAGATACCTCGCAATAGACTACGGCACTAAACGCACAGGATTGGCAATCTGTGACCAGGCTGAGACTATCGCCTCACCCCTGACTGTAATCCAGGGACAAAAGGAGCTGATACAAAAGATTTCCGAAATCATCGAGGCCGAAAATGTCGACGCCGTCGTATTAGGGCTTCCCTTAAATATGGACGGCTCAGAAGGCCCACAAGCAGAACTTGTTTTGAAGTTCGGCAAGCAGTTACAAAACTGCCTGAAGATTTCTGTTCTCTTGCAGGATGAACGCCTCAGCAGCTTCGGGGCCGAGGAAAAGCTCATTTCCGCCAATTATACCCGAAAAAAAAAGAAAAAACGCCTCGATGCCGTCGCCGCCGCAGAAATCCTGGCCTCTTTCCTTCAACAAAATACGCCCCGGAAATCCACTGAATCCGAATTACCCATGTAGTAAGTGACAACAGAACGCAGAAAGAACACACGTCACAGCATTGCTGCTTTACTTAGACAGTCAATATACAGCAGTTTGGCCCGCCACTCTTTAGTCTTTCCCGTCTTTCTTCCGACCAAAGCAGAAGAGGTGCCCGAAGCCGCGTACAAAGACCTGGCCGTCGCTGATAGCCGGTGAAGCATAGCAAAACTTACCTAACTCATACTGTGCAATGCGCTCGAACTCCACACCTGGCTTGATAACGTTCACCTGGCCGTTGTCGTTAATGAAAAAGACCAATCCATCCACCAGGACAGGGGAGGCGTGATGTCGCCCCAGCTTCTCTTGCCAAAGCACTTTACCCGTGGCGGCCTCGTAGCAGAAAGCCGTGCCGGCTCTGTTGACACTGAGCAGGAAATCGTCAGCTACAATCATGGAAGGGACATAGGGGGCCCCCTTTGTGTCTTGCCAGGCAATGTGGGTCTTCGTGACATTACCCTTTCCATCGGGCCGAATCGCGAGCAGGAAACGCTTGGGCCAACTGCTGCTGATGAAAACCAGTCCGGCCTTTTCGCTGTAAACCGGCGTGGCGACGAATTCTTCCGAGGGGCCGTCAACCCTCCAGAGCTGCTCACCGGTGTCGGGATCGAAACTGGCCACGCACCGGTCGCCGCACTGGATCAACTGAGTGTGGCCGGCCATCTCACGGATAAGTGGAGCACTGTAGCTGATTCCCTTATTAACACGGTTCTTTCGCCAGAGTGTCTTGCCGTCTTTGCGATCAAGAGCAATCAGGAAGGATTCACCTTTGCCGTCGCCATCGACAATGACCTTGTCCTTGAATAGCACAGGCTCATTACTGAATCCCCACCCGCCTGAATGTGTCCCCGGTCGGACCAGCCAGAGCTGCTTGCCGCTGGAGAAGTCATGTGCGGCCACAACGATGTCGTCGCCGACGCGGAAGGTAACGTAAATCCGCTCCCCATCGGTGGCCGGCGTACCCGAGGCATAACTGTTCTCTTTATGGAGCTTCTCCAGAGGCCCCTGGACAACGGTCTTTTGCCAGAGGATTCTTCCGGTGTTGCGGTCCAGACAGAGAAGCACTCGCTCCTTTGTTGCAGACAGGCCGGTTACAGTAAAGACGCGATTACCCCAGACAATCGGGGACGCATGACCTTTACCGGGAAGTTTTGTCTTCCATAGAGAACCTGCCGGAACCCATTTGATAGGGACATTTTTTTCTATACATGAGCCGTCACCGCGTGGGCCGCGCCAGCCGGGCCAGTTTTCAGCTTGGGTCGTGGAAGTAGCAGCGGCGAGTAGGCCGCTCAACAGCATAACTAAGACAACATTTCTATTCATAAAGTTCAGAACTCCTCTTGGGCCGAATGCCTGACAGACTGCTCAAAGCGTCATCTTTCGGAGAAGGTACTAAGAGCCGCTACCCCAGTCATGGTACTATACAGCCGATCATCCAAAATGATTTACAACGGGAATCAACACCCTAACGAGAACGTATATCGTCTCATCACTATACTCCCACTCTCCAGAGACGTCAAGCCAAAAGTAATGCCTCGATTCTTGCAGTTATTGGCAGTCCAATGGTATAATATAGCAGCGAAAGATGCAGAGATTGACTTCGGGAACTGCCCTGAACCCATATTACAAGGCTATGCGAAGAAGTCGAAAACACATTTGTAAGGAAATAATATGAAAAAATTTAAAATCATTGTAGCAATATTAATTTGTTGGAGTTTATGTACCGTTACTACCTTTGCAGAAACTCAAACCGGCACAAAAACATCTCAACCATCTTATGTAAAGCTCATTGAGCCGGGCAAACTCAAGGAAGACCTGGACTTTATCTTAAAAAATATTGATGAAATTCATCCCAATATGTACGCCTATATTTCCAAAGAAGAATTTAATACACTCAAAATTGAAACTTACGAGAAATTGAACAAACCCTTAAACGACTTGGAATATTATATAGCAATTGCTCCACTGGTGGCGGAAATACGGAACGGACATACCAGATTAAGGCCAAATAAAAAGGTGTCATCATTCCTGCAATCCGAAATGACAAAGGCATACCCTATAGAAATTGATTGCCATTGTGGGAGCGTTTTTATTAAAGGTTATTATGGCCTCTTAGACTTTCCGATGGGCGAAATTCTGGAAATTAACAATCGAAATGCGATGATTTACCTGAAGCATATATGCA
>CAZWME010000559.1:0-4182 GCA_964634515.1 uncultured Pirellulales bacterium
CAATTGTACCTGTAGGTGTGGATGGGCCATGGCCCATCCCACTCCGCAATACTGAATACCCACCGAGGGCGCTGTGTCGGTGAGCATGCCGTCCGACAGTACGCTGTCGTGCCAGTCACGAGCGGCTTTGGTGTAGAAATTCGCCATGTCGTAGTTGAGCATAAAAGCATCTGAAGTGGTGACCAGATCACCGCCGTAGCCGAAGCGTTCTCGGTGGGGACAATCAGACTGCACCCCGAACAGATTGCTGAGAAATGTCCATTGACACATTGTCTGAATTCGGTTGAACAGATCATTGGAGCAGGAGAATGTTCCAACCGGTTCCACAGCGCAGTGCATGCGAAGGCCCTCGATGTCATCCAGTGATGGTCGTGTCGGCAGGCCAGAGAGCTCGACATACCGGAAGGCGTGGAATGTGAAACGGGGAGTGTATATTTCCGGTCTGCCGCCCCGGGCGATGTAAGTATCGGCCTGCCAGGTGACGGCGGGAGATCCGTCTGCGGGTGGTTTATTGCGCTTGATCTGCCCGCACACGCTGGTCATCGGATTGAGTGTACCGTCTTCGTACAGTAATTCGCCATAACGTATCGTGATTTGCGTCCCTTCGGGAACGTTGAAAGTGAAGCGTGCCCAACCGCCGAAATTTTGACCCATATCTACGATATACACGCCTTCGGAGGGTTCCGTAATACGGATGGGTTTGACGGAAGCCGTCACCTTAATGGGCGGCAGGGGTTGGGCCTGGAGGAGGCCCTTGGGAGCCGGGGCAATCCGTGCAGATTCCCATGCACGATCGTCCAGCCCCGGCTCGTCCCAACCATTGACGGACTTACGGGCATCCACCTTCTCACCGAGATAAATACTGTTTCGCAGAATCGGCCCCGGAGCGACTTTCCACGCCGAATCACTGACAAGTAATTCACGGGAGCCGTCGGCATATTCGATCAGAAGCTGGGCGATGAACTGGGGGCGACCCACCGGCAGACGTTCGCGTAGATTGACGTGTCCCCACATACGCAGGGGCAAAGGGTTGTACCAGCCGTTGCCCAGGGTGATGCCCAGGCAATTGTCGCCTTGCTTAAGGTTTTTGCTCACGTCGTACACACTGTAAAACACCCGCTTATTTGGGAGACTCCAGAGCGGCTCCAGGTGACGGTCGCCGACGGCGCGTCCGTTCAACCTCGCGTGGACATATCCCAATGCGCTGATGTAGAGTCGCGCGCTTCTAACCGGTTCGGACACTTTGAATTCCCTGCGGAACAATGGGGCAGGATCATCCCGGTAGAAATCAGCATCCTTTTCCGGCAACGGCATTCCATCGTTGATCCAGCTTCCCTGCCAGTCCTTGGCCTTCAGTAATCCCATCTCCCAGGAGGAAGGATCGCTCCAATCGGAAGGCATGCCGTCCTTGTCCCAGACCTTGACCTTCCAGAAACAGCGCTGGCCGGAAACGAACGCTTCCCCTGTGTACACGATATTCATGCTTTGGCTCGACGCTGCTTTACCACTGTCCCAGAGATCGCCGCGGTCGGCGTACAAGGTTTTAAAACTGCGGGCAACTAAAACACGATAAGCGGTTTGTCTTTGCCCGCGCCCCGAAGATTCAAGCACCCAGCTCAACCGGGGGGCCGGATGATCAATACCCATGGGCCGGTCCCGGTATTCACAGCGCAGTCCTTCTATACGAATGGGTCTTGATTCGCGGTGCTCAGACACATCGCCGGCGAGGTCCGCCTGATCCTGTTCGTTTCGCTGTTGGACCTGAAGCTCCAACACCGCCTCGGCAAATCCCTTTCCTATCAGGGCCATGGTCTTGGCACAGCCAAGGTAATGATAGGCTGCATTTGAGGCCCCGCGTTTCCATATGGCGCTGTCTTCGGAAGATGTCAACTCGGCCTTGATTTCGGTCAGCTCATTGGCGACCTCGTCTCTGGTGACTTCGCCCTGCTTGATCCTGTTTTCCAGCGACCGTTTACGTTGATTCAGCAGACCTCGCTTTCTGGCAATGCCATCGAGCACCATGTCCCAATAGGGGGCGGTGTGCACGGCAATGACGTTACCTCGGAATTCCGGTAAGGAGGCGGGGGCAGCCATGGCCTGGCGAAAGGTCTTATGAATGGCAAGATATCGCTTTTCAATGTTTTCGATTGGTCCGTTCGTGCCGAGCACACCAATGACAAAGGGTATATTCGGCGCGCGCAAATCCCTGCGAACATCACGAATCAGCATCGCCAGCCATTCGGCGTATTTGTCGTAGCCGCCGGGCTGCCCGCGTCTTGGATAAACGCCGCTGTTAACGACATCATTCCACCCCTGAAACCAAACCAATCCCCCGATCTCATAGCCCTGGTCTTCGTCGTAGTCAGGGTAGACGCGTTTGATATCGCTGAGAACGTATTTCACATGCTCGACCATCAGCCGGTAGAAAACGCCGGTTGCAGCTTTCTTTTTGGCTCGCTCTTCTTCCAGGTTTAGACCACGTCTTTTGATCGAAGCAATCTCCGATTCATTAAACTCATACGGCCCTGCTGATGGAGGTCGGAAGTCGGTATGTAATGACTTACCACCCCAGGCTGTCTTGATAATCAAGATGGGTTGCTTGAGTGATTTCTGCATATAGATACCGAAAGTAAACTCAGGCCCGATCTTGCCGCCGTCTTTTGCCGGATCTTTTCTCGCTCCGAAACCAACCGTCAGTTGCCCAATACCCTCGCCATTTGGCGTGCCACGGCCGTGCGTGAGGTATGAGATCCAGGTGTCTTTAACGAGGCGATATTTCCCTTTGTTGTCTCGCATCTCTAACAGCATCGGAGCGGTTTTAGGATCGTCTCCGATGTAGTCGATAGTCGAAACGTCGGCCTGTCCCTGCATGTTGGATTGACCCGCCAGGATGAAAACCTTGAGCGGTTCGGTCTTTGATTGGGCAAAGGCCGCCATTGTAAAGAGGATGGGTAACAAAACAGTGGATATCAATAGTGATAGCACACTCGTTTTCAACTTTTTATTCATGCTAACTGATAGTATTTTTGAATTTTTCATCATAGAAATGATTATACCCTCGAGGGAAAGACAGATCAAGTCTGATCGACGATGTTGGCATCTGCATACAACCGGTGAAGCCATAGGTATTTGTGTGGAAAAAAGAATCGTGGGCTGGTAGCTTGAGATAGATGTTAGCTCTTTTGTTTCGTCACTGGTCATTGAATCCGTGGCTTGAGAATCTTCGTTTTCTGATTAAAATCAGCACCGTTTACATAATCCGATATCACATTAAAAAATTGTTAAGAAATATTTGTATTTCTGCGAAATATTGACTTTTATTCGGACTTGGTATAGGCAAAACCAACATTTGTGGTGTCATTATGGAGACAACATGTCACCGGAAAATCAGTGTGTTTTTCCCGCTCCTGAAAGAGGTGACGTATGGATTGGCAGGGCGATTTCGGAGGATAAATTCCTTGTCAATTTAGATGGCCGTCCGAATAAGGTTCGATTGTTATGTTTATCGATGGGGAATTTCCTCATTGAATTGTTATCCCCTCTGGTGATATAATCATTCCTGGAAGTAAAAATCAAATTTCCTATTATTTTTTGACGCGAATGATTTGGAAATTTGAGATGACTTAATCACGTATATGAAAGGTGACTATGATGAAAAATACCCAGAATCAATGTTCGCGGCGCGATTTTATGAAGACATCGGCGGCCCTGTCGTTGGGGGCCATGGGACTGATTGGGACCAGGGCTTATGCCGCTGGTTCCGATACCTTGCGCATCGGCCTTATCGGCTGCGGAGGGCGCGGTAGAGGGGCGGCCATGAATATCCTGGATGCGGCGCCGGGCTTAGAGCTTTATGCCTTGGCTGATTTGTTTCAGGAGCCCCTGGATGCCACCTTCCGGCAGGTTTCCCAGACGCGGCCCGATAGCACGATGGCAAAAATGGGCAATAAGATCAATGTCACCCGGGAACGCTGTTTCGTAGGATTTGACGCCTACCAAAAGTTGATTAACTGTGGCGTAGACATTGTTTTGATGGCAACACCTCCACATTTTCGACCAATACATCTGCAAGCAGCAGTGCAGGCAGGCAAACACAGTTTTATTGAGAAACCGGTAGCTGTGGATCCGGTAGGCGTGCGATCGGTTATCGCTACTTCTGAACTGGCCCGGAAAAAGAATCTG
>CAZWME010000560.1:0-4172 GCA_964634515.1 uncultured Pirellulales bacterium
CGAAGCGGTTCGCAAGGCGGCTAAATATCATCTTATGGTTGATATTCACGATGAATACAGGCCGACAGGATACAGCCGAACATATCCAAACCTGATGACACAGGAAGGTATTCGGGGCGATGAAACAAAACCTTCGAACAGCTTAACTCTGACGATTTTATTTACTCGAATGCTGGCCGGTGCGGGAGATAATACGATTTGCTACTATGACCGGCGGGTCGATGACAATGCAAGCCACGCATATCAATTGGCTAAAAGCGTTTGTATCTACAGCCCCTGGCAATTTCTTTACTGGTACGACCGGCCGGACAGTTCGCCGCGTAGGGCCGGCGGCGCCGGAGGCGGTCATAATGTCATCGGTGATGAGCCGGAACTGGAGTTTTTTGATTATGTCCTCACGGTTTGGGATGATACAAAAGTTGTCCACGGCAAAATCGGAGAATATGCCGTTCTCGCGCGACGCTGCGGCGAGGACTGGTTCATCGGATGCATGAACGGAGATGAACGGCGAAGCCTCGACATACCGCTGAACTTTTTGGACAAGGGTCGCCGTTACATTGCCCATATCTACACCGATGACCCTGCCGTATCGACACGGACACATGTGAAAATCAGCCGCTATGTAGTAAATTCATCATCCATTATAAACGCTGAATTACCCTCAAGGAGCGGACAGGCTATCAGAATCGTCCCGGCTACAGCCAAAGATGTACAGACATATTCCAAATATCCATAGTGAGCTACTTTTTATACCATTCGGGCGTGCCGAACCAGTCGTGCATTTCTTTTTCGAATGGCCTGACCACATCTTCCGGTTCCGGGAAAACTCCCTGGTCCTGAGTTTCCACCATCCATACGGCAAGTGCCGCTCTCATACGAATCAGCGCTTCACGATGCTCGGGTACCTTTGACTCGACCAGATTATGTATCTCATGCGGATCGTTGATAGTGTCGAAGAGCTGTTCCGGCGCTACTGTCGGTGACATCAACTCTGCCGGCGGGCCGGTCAGCTTCCCTTCGGACATTAATTTACGCATTAAGGGTTTGATCGGAAAGCACTTCTCTTTATAGCGGTTCAGGGAAGTAAAATGACGGTCCGGATAATAATTTCGGAGGTAGTGATATTGCTTTCCGCGGACGCTTCGTATCCGGTTAACCGTCTCATCAATCCGGTCGCGGGCGGAGAAAGCGTACTGGCGCTCCGGAGTCAGGCAGTCGCCCAGGAAAATGCGGCCATCCATACCTTTAGGGCGCTCTATTCCTGCAAAGCTCAGTGTTGTAGGTGTTATATCAATCAGACTGATTACCTCATCGCTTACCGTTCCAGGTTTATAGTTTGCGGGCCAAGTGAGGTTTTTGGGGATGTGCACAATCAGTGGTACATGAAGGCCGGTGTCGTAGCACCAGTGGATTCCACGGGGCTCAATGCGTCCGTTGTCGCCGAAGAATATCACAATCGTATTGTCTGCCAAGCCGTCTGTTTTCAACTGTCTCAGGATTTTTCCAATGGTTTTATCCATCCCGGAAATCGAATTCAGATAACGGGCCCATTCTTTACGTACAATCGGGTGATCCGGGTAATACGGTGGAGGCGTTACGTTCTCAGGCGTAGCGATCTTTTCATGTGTGCGCTCTCCCTTCCATTCCACTCGCGGCTGCCGCCAAGTTTGACGGTCGTAAATATCGTATTCTGCTTCGAGCGTATTGAGCTGAGCGAAAAAAGGCTGATGTGTCTTCAAATCTTCCCATTTGTCACCGTCGTAGAGTTTGCCTTCATTTACAAAATTGAGGTCGAGCTTGCCGGAACCCACGACCTGGCCGCTCATCGTTTTGATGTTTGTGGTGAAATATCCCACATCTTTCAGTCGATGCGTAATTGGTCTGACACCTTCGGGAAGGCGATAATCATCGTTTCGGTGAGAACGCATGTTATGGGTATCTGACGTCGTTTGATACATACCGACGAAAAATGCGCTACGGCTCGGTGCACATACCGGAGAGGTGGAAAACGCGTGCGTATAACGAACTCCATCTGCCGCCAGGGCATCAAGATTCGGAGTATGCACATTTTTTGCACCATAACAGCCCAGGTCGAGCTTCAGGTTTTCACCGACAATCCATAGAATGTTGGGGCGTTCAGTTTTTAATTCGGATTTGGTATTTGCGGTGTTGCTGCGACTATTGCATCCTCCAATAGAAAAGCAACTGATCGGCGAGGAGCCGATAGCCGCTGCTCCCGTAGTTGCTGATTTTATAAATTGACGTCTTGTAATTGATGGTGCCATTTTGAATCCGCCTTCATAATCTAATTTAGAACTTTCCATAATCATCTATAATACAATCTAAACTTACAACTTCAACTGTTCCCAATTTCAATCGCTCATTTTTGTAAGATAACGTTTGAAATTGGCTTTGATTGGGTTTGAATTGGGTTTGAATTGGCTTTAATTGGGTTTGAATTGGGTTTGTTTTTGGCTTTATTGGGTTTGAATTGGCTTTGTTTTTCCGCCTCGGTGAGCGGGACAAAATTCCATATGTACTTGTCGTATCTAACTTTATAATCATTTTATCGTTTCTGAAATTGGGTTTGTTTTGCATAAAAAGGGTGTATCGGAAATATGTTATAATTGCAAGAGTGCCTAAAGTGACTAAAGTGCCTAAGGTGAACTAAAGTTGGATAATTGATGCTCATAATTTAGATTACAGATTCCATATCAGTACTGTCCGGTTAACTTTAAGTTAATATCTTATAACTATTTTAACTATATAATGTTACAACGAAAAACAACTGTTATCGATTTCAACTCGCTGTTACCTTGTAGTGATATTTTACTATCACTAACCAGGAGAGCTACAGCTAATGAGCAACGAGCGTACAGTTTTTTCGCAGATACTCGACTTTGTCCCAAGACACCAATTCAGGGCCTGTGTAAATCGCTACAATGGCAATCACCGAATCAAATCTTTCACATGTTTCGATCAATATCTAACAATGGCTTTCGCACAGCTAACATATCGAGACAGCTTAAGGGATGTCGAAACTTGCTTGCGAGCATTAGACGACAAGCTATATCGCTGTGGCTTTCGAGGAAAAATCTCTCGAAGCACTTTAGCCGATGCAAACGAGAAAAGAAACTGGCAAATATATCACGATTTTGCGCAATCTCTAATAGCCAAAGCCAGGCAACTTTACACAGACGAAGACTTTGGAATTACATTAAAAAATACTGTCTACGCTTTGGATGCAACCGTAATCGACTTATGCCTGTCGCTGTTTCCCTGGGCTCAACATCGCAGGCACAAAAGTGCGGTAAAGCTTCATACGCTAATGGATCTAAAGGGTTCTATACCCACGTTTATACGCATTACAAGCGGTGCTGTACACGAAACCACAGTCTTTCGCACTATGCCTCTGGAGCCGCTGGCCATATACGTCATGGACAAAGGCTACATAGATTTTGCAACATTATACAGTTTTTCAAAGAGCAACTGTTTCTTTGTTATTCGAGCAAAAAAGAAAACAGTTTATTATCGCAAGTGTTCTCATCCGATAGACAAAAACACAGGCTTAAGAAGCGACCAGACAATAAAGCTGACTGGTCCAAAAACTTCAAAACTTTACCCGATACCACTGAGGCGAATCAGCTTCCGCGACAAAGACCAGCATCGCACTTTCGTGTTTCTGACCAACAATTTTCAACTGGACGCATTGACTGTTTGTCAACTTTACAAACTGCGTTGGCAGATAGAACTTTTCTTCAAGTGGATCAAACAGCACTTGCGAATAAAGTCGTTTTTCGGCACATCAATCAATGCTGTCAAGACTCAGATCTGGATAGCGATCAGTGTTTATGTGCTTGTAGCAATAATTCGCAAAGAGTTGAGACTGAAGCGTTCGCTACACGAAATACTCCAAATTCTGAGCATCTTACTTTTCGAGAAAACCTCGATAAAACAAGCACTTACGGGAAATTATTATACTATTAAAGAGCAACAAAACTATAACCAAAGGCCATTATTCGACTTATAACCGGACAGTACTGATTCTAAATTCTAAATTTGAACGAAAATTCAAGGAATTTTCGTTCAAAAACGCTCACTCTTAAAAACAAAAATATAAATTTTCAAAATTTTTTATCTCCTTTTATAACAACAACATACGAACAATAAAC
>CAZWME010000561.1:0-4171 GCA_964634515.1 uncultured Pirellulales bacterium
TGCCGAACGGTGCAATAGTAGCCGATTTGTTCTCAGGAGTCGGTTCCCTCGGTCTCGAAGCCATCAGCAGAAAGGCCCGATTCGTGACCTTCGTTGAACAGGACCCGAAGATTATTTCGGTTCTAAAGAGAAACATAGAAAAAGCCGATTTTGTTAATGAGTCTGAAATTATAAGGGCCAACGCATTCAAATTTGGGCTCTCGCCTAATCCGGACCGGCAAATGTATGACCTTGTCTTTGTTGACCCGCCCTATGCCGCTTCAATGAATGTTCAGGCAGGTTCACCTTTGAGTGATTTGCTGGATTCGCTGGGCGCCCGGGTGACTGCCGAGGCAATTATTGTCGTCAGGACAAACCGGAAAGTATCTTTGTTGGAACAGTACAGCGAATTGCGAATTATCGATAGGCGCCGCTGGGGAACAATGGCAGTAGCTTTATTACAGAAGACCAACGAATGACAAACAAACAGGCAGCTATAAAAATACTCAGGAAACTGAGGCGAAACGGCTTCGAGGCGTTGCTGGCCGGCGGATGTGTACGTGACATGCTTCTGGGCCAACGCGCCAAAGATTATGATGTCGCCACCAATGCACAGCCCAAAGACGTAACAGAATTGTTCAAACGCACATTGAAGGTCGGGGCAAAATTCGGCGTAATAATTGTCTTAATCGAAAATCAGCAGGTGGAAGTCGCCACGTTCAGGACCGAAACCGGCTATATTGACGGCAGACACCCCGGCTCAGTTAAGTTTACGACTGCCGCTGAAGATGCAAGCCGAAGAGACTTTACAATCAACGGAATGTTTTACGACCCTCTCAAAAAAGAGGTGATAGACCACGTTGACGGCCAGGCCGACCTCAGAGCAAAAATCTTGCGGACTATCGGCAAACCCGCTGAGCGGTTTAGCGAAGATTATCTGCGAATGCTTCGCGCCGTGCGGTTCTCGACCCAGTTAGGTTTTACGATTGAACCGTTAACGTGGTCGGCGATTTGCACCAATTCACCAAATATAGCACAAATAAGCGGCGAACGCATATCAATCGAACTGGAAGGCATACTCGTTAATCCCAACCGCTCCGCAGGCGCATCGATGCTCTTTGACAGCGGATTGGCTGAGGTGATCTTTCCCGGCTTGCTTATCAAAAATGGAAAAACCGCTATTGAGGTATTAGGCCAACTGCGGGAAAAAGTTGATTTTGCTTTGGCTTTGGCCTGCCTGTTTGTCGGCTGCGAGACTAACTTCGCAATCGAAATGAGCCGGATTCTGAAACTAAGCAGAAGTCAGACAAAACATATAAAATTCTTATTGGCCAACAGAGGCAAACTGCTCGACGACCGGATGTCTCTGGCTAACCTGAAAAAGATTCTAACAGAGCCGTACTTCGGCGACCTGTACGAGTTCCAGAGAGCGATTCAAATGACCGAAGGCGGCCCGGACAATTCTGCTGCATTGGAAAACCTTAGCAACAGGATAAAGAAATTGGGTGACATTGACTTAAAACCCGATCCGCTCCTCAACGGCCACGACCTGATTCGCCTCGGTGCCGTCCCGGGACCTGCTTTGGGACAGTTGTCGCAGGAACTCTACATCGCCCAACTGGAGGGAAAATTGCAAAACCCGGAACAGGCCGCCCAGTGGGTGCAAAAGTGGATGCAAAGGCACAGGGAGATTGAAAAATAACAGCCCTCCGTTACAGACCTATTGTCATTCCTGCACAACGGATGGTATAATAGTTGCCAAATGACAGCAGCTCAAATCACACATAATAGATCGAGGATATATTTATGAAACGGTACGATTCGCCAAAGGTTCTTCGGATTCTTTCCGTCGCAATAATTATTTCTGCTTGTTCCTTAAATGCTCCCGGTAAACCAATGCCCAAACATGGTCTGCATTTCGAGACGCCTTCACCAACATGGGATGAGGCAATCCCCCTGGGTAATGGCCTGCTTGGTGCCCTCGTATGGGGTGATGGCGCGCCTTTGAAAATATCCCTTGATAGAACGGACTTGTGGGACCTTCGTCCTGTACCCGAATTCCACACAAAAGAATACTCATACAAGACTATGCGCCAATGGGTCAGGCAGGGCCGCATCAAAGACCTCCACCGTCTTTACGATAAGCCTTACGGCAATGCAGGCCCAACGAAAATACCCGCCGGACGTATCGAAATAACAATCGGAAATAGCCCCGTCTTTGAAAAGGCATCGTTGAACCTTGCCGAAGCAGCCGCAACGGTTCAGTTCCGCGGCCAAAATCAAGCGAGAGTTTTTACTCACGCGACAGAGCCCGTCGGGATGATTCGAATTGACTCATCCGGACCAATCGCACTCAAGCTGCTGGCCCCGCCTTTTGCAGGCAAAATTACTGACGAGGCCGGTCCCGGAAAAATAAGCGCAGGCGACCTGGCAAGCCTCAGATATAACGCACCCATCGAGTCTCAAGGTGACAACTGGACGGGATATCTCCAGGAAGGTTGGGGCGGATTCAAGTTCGCCGTAGCTGTCGCCTGGAAAAAATCACAAAACAATTGGCAGGCGGCCTGGTCGATTATAACGTCGAAAGAATCAAAAAATCCTCTGCGACTGGCTCGTGAAAACTGTCAAAAAGCTCTGAGAGCGGGATTTAGCAAATCAGTTAATACGCATCGTAAGTGGTGGGACTCATTCTGGGATAACTCTTCAGTCAGAGTGCCCAACTCTGTCATTGAAAGGCAGTGGTATCTTGAGATGTACAAATTCGGTTCCGCAACTCGTCCTGACACCCCCCCCATCACCCTTCAGGGCCCATGGACCGCCGACAATGGAAAAATTCCACCATGGAAAGGTGACTATCATCACGACCTGAACACCGAGTTGAGCTACTGGCCCGCGTATAGCGGCAATCAGCTTGAAGGGGCACTCGGATTTGTCAACTGGCTGTGGGACACACGAAAAACAGCAAAGGCCTGGACTAAAAGGTTCTTTAATTTGCCCGGCTTGAATGTCCCAATGACGGCCGACATCCAGCAGGAACAGATTGGAGGCTGGCACCAGTACACGCATTCGTCAACTACCGCCGCCTGGCTGGCTCACCATTTTTATCTGCACTGGCGATACACTATGGACAGAAAATTCCTGAAAGAACGAGCTTATCCTTGGCTCAAAGATACATCTATCTTTCTTGAAGCGGTTACTGAGATGGGCCCCGATGGTAAGCGAATTCTTACTTTAAGCTCTTCGCCTGAGATTAACGATAACCGCCTTGAGGCATGGTTCCCAACTATTACAAACTACGACCTCGCCCTGATAAGATGGACATTTGAAAAAACGGCAGAGCTTGCCGATGAGCTGGGCAAAAGGAAAGAAGCGAAATATTGGCGTAAGGTCCTTGGCCAGATGCCGGATTTGGCGATTGACACCCAAACTAAAAAAATGCTCGTAGCCAAAGGTTATCCGTTAAAGGAATCGCATCGTCATTTTTCACATCTGATGGCAATTCATCCGCTGGGAATGATTCGCTGGGAAAACGGCCCCAAGGACCGGGCTATTATAAAGGCCTCCCTGGCTGACCTCGAACAAAAAGGAACTAAGCAGTGGTGCGGATACAGCTTTAGCTGGCTGGCGAACATGGCCGCCCGGGCACGTGATGGCCGGCAGGCTGAAAAAGCACTGGAGATATTTTCAACGGCATTTTGCCTGCGCAGCAGTTTTCACTGTAACGGTGACCAGTCCGGCAAAGGATACTCGAACGCCCGTTACCGCCCCTTTACGCTGGAAGGAAATTTCGCCTCCGCCGCCGGCCTGCAGGAAATGCTTTTGCAAAGTTACAGCGGAACTATCATAGTTTTTCCCGCCATCCCAAAAACATGGAAAGACGTCTCTTTCACCACGCTCAGGGCCGAAGGTGCTTTTCTGGTCTCCGCCGAACGTCGCGATGGACTCACTCGCCACGTTAAAATCCAGGCCGAAAAAAAAAGCACCTGCTGCATCGAAAATCCCTTCCCAGGTTCAGGTTACAAAGTTGAAGGCATCCCAACGATCATGGCACAACTAAAGGAAGATGAATTTCATATACCAATGTCACCCGGCGAGCAGGTTACCCTCGTTCGGGCGGAATAGAGATAATGCAGCCATTCACAATCCTGTTCGGCTCAGGATTTGCTATCCGACTAATTGGTATGCAAGTTGT
>CAZWME010000562.1:0-4169 GCA_964634515.1 uncultured Pirellulales bacterium
TCGGAACCGCTATCAGCATATATACTCTTTGGGTACTGTTTAATGATAAAACCGCTCAGTTATTTGCACAGACTTCCGCCGCAAGAATGAAAGAATGAAATAACTTTGGCCTGATACTGACTTAGGATCGTTAAAGCGTCAGCTCTTCGCCTTTTCTGCCGTAGTCGTCCTCGTATCGGCACTGGTCCTCGGCCTGCCACTTACCGAAGGACACCACGAGCATGCGAAAGGATTTATCCTCAGCCCAGAACCTGTGCTTAACGCCGGGGCTGATAAGAAACTCATCGTGGATTTTGGGATGATGGATTCGGCCGTCCAGTTCCAGATGGGCGCCGTTGTCGAGGAAATGGAAAAGCTCATATCTGACTTGGTGCGAATGCAGACTGGCACGCTCACCGGGCCGGACAAATGTCAAATCCACCGAGCACTCCTGGTTGCGAACCACCATATAAACATCACCCCAGGGACGCACCGACTTGATTGTTTGTTTTCCCTGCCGGGGGTCGGCGTCGGAAGTTTCCATAATATAGTGCTCTCGGTTGAATATTTATGTTTGTGCGCGGGTAAGTAGCTTTACAGTAATTTTTTATGGCTTTACTCGCGGTAATTTACTACCCTTCAAGGGTATATTATTCCAGTTGGTCGGGATTTGAAGCCGATTGCCTGGTTATATTCAACAATACACCGACCGCCGCCGCTGAAAGCAGCATGCTTGTCCCGCCCGCACTTACAAACGGCAGTGGCAGGCCCTTTGTCGGCAGAACAACCGTTACCACACCGATATTAAGAACCGCCTGGACCGCGATTGTTAGAACTATCCCCCCGGCCAAAAGCTGACCGAAGCGGTCTTTGCACCGCGCGACAACTAAAATACCCAGCCACACAAACACGATGAACAATCCGATGACCGCTGCATTTCCCATAAAGCCAAGCTCTTCACCGATAATTGCGAAGATAAAATCCGTCGTATCTTCCGGCAGATGTCCGTATTTACATATCCCTCTGCCTAAGCCTTTTCCCCACAGTCCGCCGGAACCAAGGGCAATCTTCGACTGGGTCGGCTGATAATTAATCGAATCCACCCATTTATCAGGATTCAACCAGGCGATAATCCTCAGCATTCGTCCCGGAGAGTATTTGATTGCTATATAAAAAGCGACTGCCCCAAGAGGTAGAGGTGGCAGGATGTGCCGCAATCTTACCCCCGCGATGATTAGCATCAAAAAAGCCAGAAGCGATATCAGCGCCGCAGTGCCGAAGTCCTCGACAATAATAAGGATTACTACCAGCCCCACGACCGAGCAGATGGGAACAAACCTTTTCCAGAACAATCTGATTTTATCGCCGAACTTATCACACACCGCTGCTAAAGAGAAAACAACCGCCCACTTTGCCATCTCCGAAGGCTGAAAACTCATCGATATCGGACCAAGTGGGATTTTTAACCAGCGATAGTGCCAATTAATCTCAGGAACTAATCGTGGGAAAAATCCGAAAAATTTCTGTGATAAAACGATTATCAACAGCACTATGCTGATACCTAAAAAATAACAGGTCGGAGATTTGAACCAGCCGTCGGCAAGACTGAACCTGCGATAATTAAAGGAAGAGACGGTGAACATAATCAAACACGCCAGAGGGAAAAACAGCAACTGGCGCAGGCCCGGGTAGTCGTAGAATCTCTGCAAGTCAAACTCCTGGCCTATGTTGGCGCTGGCCGAGAAGACAAAGACCGTGCCGATGGCCATCAAAACAACGACAACCATCGCGATGCAGTCGGCTACCGGATTATCACTTGAGGCAGTAATCATTGAACTTTGTTGTGCTAAGAGAAAAAAAACGGTTTTTTCCCGAATGTTCGAATTTAGCCTGTTCAACTGTATATTCGGCTTTCTTTGGCAATTAACAATAAATTTTTTGTAATTAAAGGCGATAAGTTTACACAAAACTTTGGCTGTTCGCTGCATGTGCCGTTTTGCCGCCAAAAAGTAAATTTCCGCTGGCTTTGACGGACATTTGTTATTTACTTTTTACGATTTATTATTTACTATTATTGTCCTTACGGCCGACTGCCGTTTTTGATAAACGACGTACGCCTTAGACAAACGGAGAAAAAAAAGTCAATATTGTAAGCCCGCCCGTGGCGGAATAAATAATCGAAGGGAGCAATTATGGACAAAAGAACCAGAAGAGAGTTTCTTAAAATGACGGGCTTTGTGGCCGCTTCGCTTGGAGCAGCTTCACTGCTGCCGAGCTGCGCTTCTGAAAGCCGGACAGCCGGAATAAAAGCAAAAAGGCCTAATATCATTTTTATACTTGCCGACGATCTGGGCTATGGGGACCTCGGCTGCTTTGGACAGCAGACTATCCAAACACCAAACATAGACCGGCTGGCCGCCGAAGGTATGCGTTTTACCGACCACTATGCCGGAAGCACCGTCTGTGCGCCGTCACGGTGCTGTTTAATGACGGGACTGCACTCCGGACACGCCCTGGTTCGCGGTAACGCAAATGTGCCGTTGCGGCCTTCCGACATTACCGTTGCCGAGCTGCTCAAACAGGCCGGCTACACCACCGGTATCATCGGCAAGTGGGGTCTTGGCGAAGCTGACAGCACCGGCATCCCCAACAGGCAGGGCTTCGATTACTGGTTCGGATATCTCAACCAGAGGCATGCACATAATTACTACCCGAAGTATCTGTGGCGCAACGAACAAAAGTACGAGCTTGCAAACGAGGTCAATCACATTATTGGCGGGCGTGACCGAACTCCGGGCGGCGTCGCAACAAAACGCGTTGGGTATTCACATGATTTATTTGCCGAAGAGGCCTTGCGCTTTGTCCAAAATAACAGGCACAATACTTTCTTCCTATATCTGGCCCTTACGATTCCCCATGCGAACAACGAGGCTGGAAATAAAGGTATGGAAGTGCCTTCGTATGGGCCGTACACCAACAAAGATTGGCCCGAGCCCCAGAAGGGTCACGCCGCGATGATAACACGAATGGACGGTGATATTGGCAGGCTGATGGCCAAAATTAAGACACTTGGGCTGGATGAAAATACGTTCGTGTTCTTTTCGAGCGACAACGGCCCGCATAAGGAAGGCGGGGCGGACCCGGTTTTCTTTAAGAGTTCCGGCCCCCTGCGAGGCTATAAGCGAGCTTTATACGAAGGCGGAATTCGTGTCCCAACAATTGCTCGCTGGCCGGGTAAAATAAAGGCCGGCTCAGTTATCAACCATGTCTCGGCATTCTGGGATTTCCTGCCGACCTGCTGCGACCTGGCGGATATAAAGACTACGGAAGGCATCGACGGAATCTCTATGGTTCCAACGCTACTCGGCCAAAGCTCGAAGCAGAAAAAGCATGAGTTTCTTTACTGGGAATTTCACGAGCAGGGAAAAAGGCAGGCTGTTCGCATGGGCGACTGGAAGGGAATTCGCCAGAACGTGGCAAAGAAGCCAAACTGCCCGATAGAGCTTTACTATCTGGTAACCGATATTGCCGAACAGAACAACATTGCCGACCGGCATCCGCAAATCGTCGCAAAGATTGAGGATTTAATGAAGTCTGCACGAACACCTTCGGAGAACTGGCCCTTACCCGGACAATTGACATAATCCGCAGGTAAAATTCAAAAGCACAAATCAGTAGGAAGTCGGCTCTACGATTCGTACCAGCCGAATGCCCTGATTATAGCTGAACCTGTTGCCCGGATTGTTTCTCATGTTGTTTGCGGACCGCAGCCACCACGGGGGATTGAGAAAAGAACCGCCGCGCATTATCGGCTCAAAGGATTTCGATTCCGTCCACGCACTGCCATCCATTGGCGCACCCTCGTAATTCTTATGCCACATGTCCATGCACCATTCCCATACATTACCGTGCATGTCATACAAGCCCCAGGCGTTGGGCTTTTTTTGTGCAACCTCATGGGTTCGATATCCGGAGTTGAAACGATACCATCCCATCTGCTCAATATCTCCCGCGAAGCCACCGGTAGTACCGGCCCGGCAGGCATACTCCCACTCCGATGCGCTGGGAAGACGGATTTGCATGCCGGCTTTGCCGGAAAGCCACTTACAGAACTCTATCGCATCATACCAGCTTATACAGGTTGCCGGCTCATCGTCGGTTTGTATAAACGGAAGGTTCCACCAGCAGAT
>CAZWME010000563.1:0-4169 GCA_964634515.1 uncultured Pirellulales bacterium
AAGGACATTATTTGTGGCTTTGTAAAGAACATGCGGAGGAGTATAAGAAGTAAGGGGAAATCGCAGATTAAATCAAAAGGAGATTAAAAATGTATTGTTCGAAATGTGGTAAAGAGAATCCTGATGACGCCCAATTTTGCAACTCTTGCAATTCGGCATTGACAAGCACTCCAACAGAGGCTGCGGCTATCGGAGTCAAAACAAGCGGGCTGGCTATTGCAGCACTGGTTCTTGGTATCCTAAGCTTTTTTACATTCGGCCTTACAGTGCTACCAGCTCTTATCTTTGGTATTATCAGCCTTGTGATAATAGAAAAAAGCGGGGGCAGGATAACAGGCAGAGGTTTTGCTATTACGGGTATTGTGGCTCCGGTGCTTGGGTTGCTTCCATTAATGGCGATCTTAATACCGGCATTGTCCAGGACCAAGGAGGCATTGTCCAATACCAAGGATCTCTCCTACCGGATGGTCTGCGGGACGAACCTGGCCGTTATCGGCAAGGCAATGCTCATTTACAGCAATGATTACGACGATGAGTTTCCGCGAGCTGGCGGCAGAGCCAGCACGTGGGGCAGTCACTTAGGTGGGGGTCCCCAAGGCTGGTTGGCTGATAACCGCTTCAATGCTTACGGCATAGGCGCCGAGGGCAGCGGCGGCTCGGCCACTGTCAGTTCCAGTTTATATCTTTTAGTCAAATATGTCGAGGTAATGCCCAAGTCATTCATCTGCAAGGGTGATTCCGGGGCCACAGAATTTAGACCAACCGACTACAACGCAGGCAACAGAGAGCTTATCGACCTCTGGGACTTCGGCCCTGAAGCACCAAGGCACTGCAGCTATTCCTACCATATGCCTTACGGATTGTACGCTCTGACTACGTCGATCGAGCCTGGTATGGCAGTGGCGGCGGACAGGAACCCGTGGATGAAATCTCCGGGGGCAGAAGGCAAAGGTCAAAACTTGATAAGGGCATTCAATCCTGATGGCGGTAAGGAAAAGGTCAATATCGGAAATGCTATTGCTCATCAGGAGGATGGGCAAAATGTATTGTTTATGGACACCCACGTGGCCTTTGAAAAAGTATCGTTCTGCGGGATCAACGATGACAACATTTACACCTACAGGGATGGGGGAGACATAAGGCGAGGTGGATACCCAATGGCTTGTCACACTGAGCCCCAAGACAGACTGGATTCATACCTTGTAAACGATGGCGAAGGCGGAGCACCATTCAAATGATTAATGAATGATTATTGATTATTGGAAATGAGTAGAAGATTTCAGCTTTCAGATTTAAGATTGGGTTAGCAAAAGGTTTGAGAATTAGAAAGAAAAATCAAAGTATATAGCAATTTATCGTCAGGGATTTCACTTGCGAAAAGGGGGTAAATATGGTATAAAGGAAGGATAATTAAGCTTAGATGTGTGTTTAAGAGCTTTTTGTTCCGTTGGTTGAGGGTTTTTAATTAATAGTATATTTTTATTTATGGGAGGAGTATTGTCATGAGAGCGATATCTAAACTTTCCTTTATTTTCCTGATTTTGGTGTTTTGTTGTGCATATACTTCGTCTGCAGTGGAGCCGCATGGGGGTATGATGCGTTATCCGGACGTGAGCTCGACCCATATCGCCTTTGTCTATGCGGACGATATCTGGGTAGTACCGCGGGCGGGGGGTGCAGCATCGCCGCTGGCGAGCCCTCCCGGCGGAGAAGGTTTTCCGCGGTTCAGTCCGGATGGCCGGACTATCGCATTCAACGGCAACTATGATGGTAATTATGATATCTATACCGTAGCCGTCGAAGGCGGGATCCCTCAGCGGGTGACTTATCATTCCAGTGGTGAACGTCTGTGCGACTGGTCATTCGACAACCAGCTTCTTTTTGCGATGGGAGGATTAGGTGGACTGGGACGGCAGAGTCAATTATTCACCGTGACCAAGGACGGCGGTATGCCGAACAGGCTGCCTGTACCTTACGGCGGGTATGGTACTATTTCGGGTGACGGCCAGTGGCTCGCTTATACGCCGCGAAACCGTGACTTCAGGACGTGGAAACGTTATCGCGGCGGCTGGGCTTCGGACATCTGGCTCTTTCATTTGACGGAGCATACCTCAAAGAAGATTACAGACTGGGAAGGGACTGATACTATTCCGATGTGGCAAGGGAAGAAAATCTATTATCTTTCGGATGCCGGTGTGAACCATCGTCTTAACATCTGGTGCTATGACCTTGAATCCAGAGAACGCAGGCAGATTACTCACTTCAAGGATTACGACGTTAAGTGGCCTTCTAATGGGCCGGGTGCGAACGGCGAAGGTGAAATCGTCTTTGAATACAATGCGAGGCTTTACCTGTTGAATTTAGGTTCCGAGCAGGCGACGCCAGTTAATATATCGATTCCGGGTGCGCGTCCGAAGCTGCGTCCGATGCGCAAGGACGTGAGCGGGCGAATATCAGACTGGTTTATTTCTCCCCAGGCCAAACGTGTCCTGGTGCAAACTCGCGGGGATGTCTGGAGCCTGCCGGCCAAGAACGGTACTCCCCGCAATCTTACCCGCACGAGCGGTATCGCAGAGCGTGAGCCTTCGTGGAGCCCTGATGGGAAGTGGATTACGTACTATTCGGATGAATCCGGTGAGAATGAACTTGTTATCCGGCCGGCAGATGGGCAGGGTGAGGCAGAAACTATAACTTCTATGGGGGCCGGCTTTCGCTATCAACCTATATGGTCGCCCGATTCCAAATGGATGATATTTACAGATAATGAAAGCAGGTTTTATGTTTTTAACGTCGAGGAGCGCGAGGTCCGTAATTTCGATCGTGTTAATATCAGCGGATGGAACATGGGAGTTCCCAGAGGATTTAGCTGGTCGGCAGATTCGCAATGGATTGCCTACACAAGGCCCAATAAAGATAATATGAACATTGTTATGCTTTACAACGTTACCGAAGATGAACTTCACGAGGTGACTAACGGCATGTTCGCCGATTTCCTGCCTACTTTTGATCGGAAAGGAGACTTTTTATACTTTTTCAGTCAGCGTGAGATTTCACGGCCCAAATATGCGGACGGCGGCCTGACATTTATTTATGATGAAACGGCCGTGCTGCATGCGATTCCTTTGCGGAAAGATGTGTCGAATCCCTTCAAGGCAAAGAGCGATGAAGAGGAAGTCGAGAAAGACGAAGAGGACGAAGAGGACAAGAAGGACGAAGATAAAGATAAGAAAGACGAGGACAAAGATAAGGACAAAGATAAAGAAGCTGACGGAGAGGAAGAGTCTGAGTGTGAGGACCCTAATGATGTGGATGATGAAAAATCCGGGGAATCGGCAGAGTCCGAAGACAAGGACGAGGAAAAGAAAGATGACAAGAAGGACAAAGAAAAAGATAAAGATAAAATCAAGCCGGTCGAAATTGAACTGGAAGATATGGAAGCGCGATGCTACCGTTTGCCTATTAAACGCGGACGGTTTTACTATCTTGAGGTCAATGATAAGAACCATTTGATTTATCTGCGACGCGGAGAGGAGAGCACGCTGCAGTACTTCGACCCTGAGGACGAAAAACGCGAGGAGAAAACTGTTATCGGAAAGGTAAGCTTCGTGCAAATGACGCCGGACGGCAAAAAGCTTCTTGTGCGAAGCGGCGGTAAGATGGGTATTATCGAAGCCAAGCCCGGCCAAAAAGCCGATAAACCGGTTGTAACCGGTCCGATGAACGTTGTGATTGAGCCTCGTCAGGAGTGGCGGCAGGTGTTTGTTGATGCCTGGCGATTTATGCGTGACTATTTCTATGATCCCCATATGCACAATGTTGACTGGCCCGCAGTACGCAGACAGTATGAGGCCATGCTGGATGACTGCGTGTCACGTCGCGATGTCGGGTATGTTATTGCGGAGATGATTAGTGAGGTCAACGCCGGTCATACCTATTACGGCGGGGGTGATATTGATTCGGGGCCGAGGCAGTCAATTGGTTATCTCGGTGTGGACTTTGAACTCGACCAGGGATACTACCGTATTGCCAAAGTGTATGAGGGCGGAACATGGGACACGGATGCACGCTCTGCTCTGAGCGCGCTGGATAAGGAGGAGCGCGAGCAATGCAGCTATCTTTTCAAGGTCAATGGTGTTCCGGTTGATACATCCAAGGCACCGTGGGCGGCT
>CAZWME010000564.1:0-4167 GCA_964634515.1 uncultured Pirellulales bacterium
TGAGCCTGGCCCCGTTTATTTAGCAGATGATACAGTGATAGAAAGCATTGCTGGGAAGCTTCACGCAACAATCTCCCTGTATTCAGTCGAAGCCGACATCGCTGCAATCAAAGAGTGTGGGAACCTATATGCTCTCGCTCTGGAGACTGGAGATTTAGAACTTTGGCTGTCCTTGCATACGGATGACGTAGCAAAGATGGGACCAGACGCCCCTGCCGTTTTCGGAAATGAGGCGTTACGGGCAAAGATGGAGCCCGCATTCGATAACTTCACATTCGAGATGACCATCAATACCGAGGAAGTTCAAGTAGCTGGTGACTTGGCATTTGCTCGTGGTATTTACACTTTATCAATGACTCCCAAGGCAGGTGGCGAGACGATTAGTGCGATGCCGGATGGTAAATTCTTGACCATCTGGAAAAGACAGGCCGATGGTTCCTGGAAGGCTTCCCACGATTGCTACAACAGCAATCTACCACCAGCACAGTAGTAACAAACCAAGCTGGCGGTGATAGATGGTAGCAGCGGCGGGAAAACACAGGACATAAAGTACAATTCGTATCACCGAACTGAAGGGCTGTGAGTATAAAATTTACAGCCCTTTTTTTATTGCTTGGTGATAGTTCGTTTTTAAATTTTCTAAAAGGTCAAAAGGGGGCTTAATTATTTCGGACAAATATGTTATCTTTATATAAGGCAACTTTCATTGCGTTGCTAAACTAATGCCAAAAAGAAAAATGTCAAACAGTATGCGACAGTTTCATATTTTTACTTTAATAATACTTCTGCTGGCAGTCGGAACAACCGGCAGGGCAGAGCCCGTTAAACAACCCGCTCCGCAAAACGAACAATACCTCGCTCTGCGAACAGCAATAAAAGACCTGATGACCACGTTCGGGGACCGTTATACGAGAAGCAAAGGGTATTTAACGAAGCTGGATGATATCGAAAGCCGCATGAACAAGGTGGCTCCGGCCGAAATTAAAAATATTGAAGCCGAATTCTCTGCCTTGCAGCGCAAAGCCCTGATAGCAAATCCACTCGTCAGTAGTCAACCCATTCTTTTTATTGTGCGAAAACAGTATAAGAAAGACCACCACAATACAGCCACAATATTCAAAACCGGAGAGATAAACACAAATAGTTTCGAAGGTGGCGGGGCAATAAAAACCATCGACCTGGCAAAAGGAGGCCGTATCAAGACGCTCATCGAATCTGGCGAAGGTCTTATCCGCGACCCGGAGGTTCATTTCGACGGCGGGAAGATTATCTTCTCGATGCGCAGGAATATCAGGGACGATTACCATATCTATGAGATAAATACCGATGGCTCCGGCCTTAGGCAGCTTACATCGGCGACCGGTGTGGCGGATTTCGATCCGCTTTATACGCCCGATGACGATATTATTTTTTCTTCGACCCGCGAGCCGAAGTACTGCATGTGCAACCGCCATATAATGGGCAATCTTTTCAGAATGGATGCTGACGGTGCAAACATTCATCAGATAGGCAAAAGCACTTTGCACGAAGGCCACAGCGCACTAATGCCGGACGGTCGAATACTTTACGACCGGTGGGAATATGTGGACCGTAATTTTGGAGATGCGCAGGGTCTTTGGACCATAAATCCGGACGGCACCAACCAGGCGGTTTACTGGGGCAACAATACCAATTCTCCCGGTGGTATAATCGACGCCCGCATTATTCCCGGAACCCAGCAGGTACTTTGCGTTTTCGGCTCATGTCACGACAGGCCCTGGGGCGCCCTGGCCATCATCGACCGCCGGCTTGGTATTGACGGTCGTGAGCCCGTAATAAGGACCTGGCCCGCCAATGCAATTGAACGTGTTGGAAAAGGAAACTATGATGCGTTTCTGAGTGTAAAGCCAAAATACGAGGACTCGTTTCCTCTGAATGAAAAGTATTTCCTATGTTCGCGTATGACCGGCAGGGGTGAACAGATGGGAATTTATCTGGTTGATATTTTTGGCAACGAGATTCTTTTGCACTTTGAAGAGACCGGCTGTTTCGACCCTATGCCGTTGAAGCCGCGAGCTCGACCGCTGCGAATTCCTTCCCGGCGCGACTTCGACAACGAACATGGTTATTTCTACATCGTCAATGTTTACGAAGGCACCCACATGGCAGGAGTGGAACCCGGCACGGTCAAGTATCTGCGCGTGATCGAATCACCGGAAAAGCGTTTCTGGACCCATTCGCAATGGGGCGGTCAGGGGGTGCATTGTCCGGCGATGAACTGGCACAGTTTCGAAAATAAACGCATACTCGGCACTGTCCCGGTGGCCGAAGACGGTTCGGCATACTTCGAAGTTCCTTCCGACAGGTTCGTATATTTCCAGCTTCTCGACGAAAACAAGATGATGGTCCAGTCCATGCGCAGCGGGACAATAGTCCAGTCCGGAGAAACGACCGGCTGCGTCGGCTGTCATGAGAATCGCCGGGGTGCACCGGCACAACTCAGCAGAAAAACACCCATGGCTCTACAGTTGCCGCCGAGCAAACTTAACGGCTGGTATGGAAAACCTCGCATTTTCAGCTATATTAAGGAGGTACAGCCGGTCTTGGATAAGCATTGTGTTTCATGCCATGATTTCAATAAAGATGAAGGTAAGGAACTCAATCTTGCCGGTGACAGGACTAATACATTTAATACATCCTACAATGAACTTTGGCGAAAGAAATACATCAATGCCATCGGCGCCGGACCTTATGAAACTCAGCCGGCTTACTCGTGGGGCTCACACGCGAGTAAAATTATAAAGGTCATTCTCGCCGGACACTACGATACTAAATTATCAAAAAACGAGTTTGAAACTATTGCAACATGGATTGATTTGAATGGAGTTTACTATCCCCGCTACGACACAGCTTATCCCGACAACCTGACGGGGCGGTCTCCGCTTAATAACAAACAAATTGAACGACTCAGTTTGTTGACTGGAATACCTTTTGTCAAGCTGGCCGCTCATAATAATAATTCCGGGCCGCAGATCAGCTTTGACCGGCCGGGCCTTAGTCCTTGTCTTGCAAAGATCAAAGATACAAATAGTCCCGAGTATATCGAAGCCCTGGCAATTATTTGTGCCGGCAGCCGGATGCTTGAGGAGCGGCCGCGAGCGGACATGCCAGGCTTCGAAGCGTGCGCTATTGATCAGCGGCGCCAAGAGGAATATGTGGCACGTCAAAAAATCGAACTGCGCAACCGCCAGGCGATTAACACAGGCCAGAAAGTTTACGATTCTCATTAACATTAGCTTGAGTGTATTCCTCATTGATCTGTAATCTATTTGACTTTCCATAATTCTTTCAGCACTTGATACATATCGGGATCGTGCTGTTTTAATTCGGCGCGAACAAAAGGGTAAAAATCGTTTGTGCCGAAAAAAGCTTCGGAACATTCGGCGAAATATTCCTGGTCATTATTGAGTGCATAAGCACGTCTGGGCTTTCCTGCGATGTGCAGGACGGAGTCATATTTTTTACTCTCCACCATCTTCTTGTAGGCCTGGTTGATTTGCTTATTATCGTAACCAAGAACACAGTGATGATAGGAATGCGCCAGCTCGTGCAATAGCATCCAGGGCTGGCCGATAGTCCATGTGAGGAAATTTTCGGCGTTGGCTATCTCAACGCTTTTCGCTTTTTCGGGGTTGAAATCGTTGTTAGTAAGCCATTGTTTGCTGGGATGGTAGCACATGCACGGATGGCGGGGGGCCTTATACTCAACCCAAACAGGTATTCGGCGTAATTCCTTCAAAGCCTCCTTCGGTACAACCCGGGTAACCTGGTAAAGCTGGAACCTCAACAGCTTCAACGTGTCTTTAGCAAGTTCAGGATGGCCGGTCAAAAGCTCATTGTTAACGAGTATTTTCCAGCCCTGGATTTTCCGGACGGCGTAGTCCGATGTTGGGGTGTATTTACTCGATGCGAGGGAAAAGATTAATAATACAGTGCAAATAAGTGTGATTTTTTTCATTAGTAATAATCTCCTAATATGAAGGTTTTCCATAGCGGTCATTTTTAATGCCCTGAAGCTGAGTAGAGTATATATAAATCCGTTAATATAGGCAAGAATACAGATTGGCTTTAATTGGCTTTGATTGGGTTTGAATTGGGTTTGTTTTTTTGACCCATAGCTGTGTTTTC
>CAZWME010000565.1:0-4152 GCA_964634515.1 uncultured Pirellulales bacterium
GGTGAGCTAACATCGAGGGTAAACTCACAAGCAAGTAAGCCCACACCGAGGGTAAACTCAGAGGGTAGAAAAAGTCTCCCTCTATAATTAGATGGGTGTGCAGGTTTGAGTCGAAAATTCGGGCATTTTTCTGGGTTTTGGGGCCGTAACTCGTTATTATGGAAGGAGATAAAAATTTTAGAAATATTTTATTTTTGTTTTTGAGAGTGAGCGTTTTTGAACGAAAAGAAGTAAGACACAAGACGCAAGACAAAAGACTCAAGACAGAAAACAGGGGAATTTTGGTGAACCCTCCTAACGGCGGGTAAACTCCGATTAGATAGAAAAAAGGGGAAAGTAAAAAGGACAAAGGGAAAAGTTAAAAACGGGGTGAAAATCCCCTTAGGATGCATTGCATCTTAGTCAAGGGGAAAAGTTTGTGGTTGATCCGTTCGACTTCGCTCAGGACAGGTTTTTATTGATTTTTGGTGGTTTTTTTAAGTTTTTTAGCGTTTTTTGTCGAAAATTGGGCGGTTTTTGAGATGTGGATGAGTAAATAAGTGGATGGGGGATTTAGCATTTCTACCGAAGGCCAGCAAGAGCATCATACAATCACGCAGGCACAAAGTGCCGGAGTGATAATAATTAGTGCGAACCGAAGGTAGAAATGCGGTGGGCATATTGCAGCCACAAAGGATTGCCGCTCCTCGCTTTCGCGAAGGGACAAGCTACGCGGGATAAACGAGTATGAGGTCTATAGATACCAGCACATGAAAAAGATAAAGAGGATGTCATACGGGTCGGACAGAATGCTCATACCACACAAACATTTTCAAAGAAAGAAACCCTCAAAAGACCGTTCTCATCTCTTGAGGGTTCAATTACGAAATTTCTAACGGAATGGCTCAGCGGCAGCGGCGGACTGACGAGACTCCGCTTTGATTATCGCGCCACTTCTGAAAAAGCGCTGCTGGCCGAGCGGAGGAGCCACTGTCCGCTGGAGCCGGTGTTAGCAGCCTTTAAAATTCATAAGGATTTCTTTGTCCCAATAAACTTGTGTGGCTCGCTTTACTACAAGCCTGTTTTTCAAAATAATTTCAATTCGCGATAAAAAAGACTCGAGTTCAGACTCAGTCTCCTGCAAAATCAATCGTGTGGATGCGAATATATTAGTTATTCGGAGCCGAATATCAATTACAAGAAACTGTCTTCGAGAAACAGTCTCGAGATCATATTCGAAGAATACTTGAAATAGCTCATCTGAAAGCGCGAGAACTTCAGACTTTACCATGTCAATATCCCTGTTTTCGCCATCAACAAGCCAGCAAATTGTAAAAACCATTTGGCGAGAAGATGGTGCAATTGGTGAAGGAACAATCCTATCCGACAGAATAATGTCTTTACACCCGAATATACCTTGCGCTTGGGTTGGAAATGGATCATGATCAATAACGGCAATCATATGCCGCGCTTTCTCAGGAGCAACTTCTTTTCCCCCAGAGTGGATTATTTTCTCAGCCCATGATCTTTGTTCAAAAAGCACTTTCTCTAAATCGGGTCCAAAAGGCGATGGCTCAAGCGGTTCGTCATCTGGCTCTATATCCATTGGGGCAATAGGTAAACCAAAGTAAGGATGAAGCCATGCTCCTAGAAATTGCGTTTCGTCCCATTGATACCAATGAGATGGTTCCGGCACACCTGCCTTCACTAAGGAATTCTTGAGTTCTTCAGAAACTAAAGCAAACAGCGATTCTCCCCACCACTTGACTATAAAATTTTTCTGCTCATCCATCATCCAGCGTGTAGCGTCACCGGGCGGACTAGTAATAGTTATATCCAAGCACAAATCGTGTTTGCGGTTATACCAACGTATCCACTCTGCTTGTGAAACTGTAGGACGGTCAGGCAAGACCCAATTATTATCAGGTGGGGAAATCCATTCATATTCAGTTTCTAGATTTCCATCGTGACTCACGTAAACAAGCGGTTTGTGGTCTTCTATTTGAATGCGAGCGCCCGAAGATTCTCCGCCAAGTGGGGTAATGCTTGGGTAACCCACTAATACTGCGAAGTGTTTTTGAGAAGGGTATTGGCTTTCCAACTGGGCTACTATTTGCTTGGCTATGGAGTCTAAAATCTCCTCAACATCTTTCAAGTGAATAACCCCGGATAGAATTACTTCGACAAGGCCAATATTTCTCGTGCCCAATTCGCTAACTGTGCGAATAGCAGGAGGACGGTATTCGCCAAAGGTATCGATATTTACTCGGCCATTTTGCAAAAGTGAATGAACATTTGTATCGCCCACCTGAATCGTTTTTCCTTGAGCATTATCCTGCCCACGTGTCAAAATGGGTAGGGGTTTATCAGTTTGCAGGTCACGTGCAACAACAGGTATAGCCATAGTGTAAGAGACTTTATCAAGCGATATTCCATCATACCAGATAGATTTTAAGACCAAATTATCAAATACCTTCTTGGCTATTTCCCAGCCTTCTAAGAAGTCGATTTTCAGACTAGGGAAGCTACCGCCATCTAGTAAATCGCGTTTCGCTTGAGGAGTTATCCTTCCGGTAGTAATGAACATGCCCCTTTTATAACCAAATCGCACCATTCCAACTGCAATTTCACCAATCTCAAGCCCGGATACAGATTTCTTTGTGTCTTCGTGATATTTGGATTGAACAAGGTAATCTTCTCCCGTAGGCATGGTGGAGCGCAAATCCCTTTGCCCATCTCCTGTCCCATCAGTGATTCTAATATTCTTGTGCCCTTCGATAAAAAGAATGTCGGCGCACAAATCCAACAGTTTTTTGGCGTCCAGTTTCTTTAGAAATTGTTCTGCGTTCTCGGGACCTAATACACTCATCTTAAAACCCAATTGTTGTTAATATTGGCGGCTAACAATGTTTATATGGTTCCGTATAAGAACCCAAACAACGCTGGTTCTGCAGCATAAGAACCCAGCGAGTAAATCATGATTCGGCCTTTAACTACTTTCACCTCAAAAAGATACAGGAATATCTGCAATTTATCCAGGGGTTTTATGCAGATCCGTATAAGAGACCTTTACAGGGCTGCTCCTGAGACCGTCCAGAGGGCTACGCACGCCTTTGCCGCCCCTATTGAGAACATGGGTATAGACCATAGTAGAGTATTTAGACTCCGTCCCTGTCGGCATCACGCCTTTAATAAAAAAATTGTATCTCGTTAATCGCATCTCGTGTTGATTTCGTTCCCGGTTGAATCACGCCTTTAGGGGTAGAGGATAACAGAGAAGAAGTAAAAAGGCAAAAGAAAAAGGGGAAATTACGAAGATTGCCGCAGTCGCTTCGCTCCTTCGCAATGACAATTTTTAAAAATGAGATTGCCGCCCGTTCGACTACACTCAGGACAGGCTCTTTTGGTTGCAATGACAACTGTTTTAAAATGGTTTTGTAAACAGTTTTATCTATTAGTTCTGTCTGTTTTTCTCAAAAAATATTGGTTGGTAAACGGAATCGATTTGATAGCCGTCCACTCCAGCTTCATTTAGTCTTTGAATGTCTTTGCGTGCTAATTCATAATGCCCCTGGTCCGGGTAACGGAATGTGTTGATAGCGGGAATCACATAGGCTCCATTGTGCTGTAGAAGTTTGACCATCTCATTAGGCAGGCCTGGCGGCAGGCCAAACCAGAATTTATTTCGCAAATCACAGGACAGGCCCTGCTGAACTTTTTTGAATTCATCCTGAGTAACGGTCAACAAAGCAACTTCCTTTAAGTGCCTGCGGAGGTCAGGGTCTCCATTAATTGTAACGGTGGAGTTTTCATAACCATGCTTTTTGATGAGAGTAATGATCTTCTGAAAAGACTTTTCATCTGACTGAATTTTTACGTCCAGCATGAGTCCAAGATTCAATGAACGGCAAATACCCAAGGCCCGGTCTAAAGTGCAAATCGTCTGGTCAGTATTGACATAAGCAATTTTTACAATCTCGTCTGCGTTCAAGTCTTTTATACTTTTATCGATACCACAGGCTTTTTTCATGTTGTTATCATGAAAAACAATGGGTACATTATCCCTGCTTTTCCGGATATCCAGTTCAACCATTGCGTAACCCTGGTGTTTAGCCAGACGGATAGCGGCAATTGAGCATTCCGGAGTTTTGGCCGTTATGACCCCTCCTCTAT
>CAZWME010000566.1:0-4145 GCA_964634515.1 uncultured Pirellulales bacterium
TTTGTAATGCTTCCCAAGCGAAATAACAAGGGCCGCTTTATGGGTGCGCTTATCGGCATACGTAACATGACACCCGGCCAGGGGTGGGGTGAAGGTGAGATAAAGATTTTTATGGACGGCGATACCGACTTTCCTACGATTTGCGGTACCGGAAGCGAAGACTATGTAGGCCTGTCCTATGGTATGCAGCAGACGCCGTATCTTTATAACGGCTGCAGCCTGAATGAGAAAAACTTTGTCTCGATGTATCGCTGGCATATGCCTGACCCGATTTTTTGGCGCCAGGAATGCCGCATAACGATTCAGCAGATTGCATGGAAGAACGGCCTGGCCGAAACGCAGGATGACTGGTCGTGCGCGACGTTTTGGTACGAGCCTGTCCCCAGTGCTGTGCTGCCCCGGATGCCGGAGGTACAGGCTCGGACGGCGGATATCTGGAAGGATTAGCGGATGAATAACCACATGAATCGCAGAGAGTTTCTTGAGGTTTTAGGTGCCATTGCTGCAGGGGTTGCAGCTTTGAGTGGCACTGCTGCATCAGGCCAATTAGCTGTTAGCTCAAAGCGGTGGCGAACGGCTGTAGGCCTGAATGGTTTTATGTCATCTCGGAGAACTTATGGCTATAAAATGGACATTACACAGGTTTTGAGGCTTATCAAGAGTTGTGGTTACGATGGTGTTGAGCTGGTTCCCTGGCCAAAGCCGTATCCCAAAACGCCCACAGAAGCCCGTGAGCTTAAGAAACAATATGACGATATTGGATTGCAGATAATGTCCCTGCAGGGGATGTCGCGCGGGGGCAGTTGCGGCAGTGCCGAAAAAAGCCGGCGTGAAAAATATCTGTCGGACCTAAAGCGGCAGGTTGATTTATTGGCCTCATGGGGATGCGAATTCATTGGGGTCTGGTCCGGCGGACGGCCCGGCCCCGGAAGCGAAGAGTACTGCAAACGGACGGCCGATACGTGGAGTCGTTTAACCCAATACGCTACAGAACGCCGGATGTATGTAGTTACCGAGCCTGAGCCGGTAATGGCGATTCATACGCTGGAGCTGCTGGAACAAGTAGTAGATTCAATCGGTTCGCCGAACTTCCGCCTGATATTTGACCCGAGCCATTCGACATTGCTGGGTGGAGGCGATCCGTTTGTCTTTCTGAAAAAGTTTCGGGGAAAGATGGGGCACGTACACTTTACCGACACCGACGGCACACGCCGTGACGGCAAGGGAACGAGTAAACATCTGACCCTGGGTGATGGGACAGTGGATTTGTTAGGGACGCTGCGTGAGCTGAAGAACCAAGGCTACGACAAGTGGATTATGCTGGATCTTTGGAATATTCCGGATATCTACCGTGCGACAATTGTAGGCAAACAGAAATTGGATGAGATGCTGGATATTTTATTTCCGGTATGAATTATATCGGTTGTGTGTTAATAATGGAGCCGCGATATTATGATAAGTGAGCTGGAATAAGATGAATAGAATACAGGAACCTGTACGGCTGATGAGGCTGTTTTTATTGGTTGTTTTTGGCCTTTGCACTGCGCTTTGTGCGCAACAGAGGAGTCCGGTCTATTATGACGTTAAAGACGTTGGCGAAGTCAAAGATACAACATCCTTGATTCAGCCCTGGAAGGTTGTCCCTCTGGATACCGAATACGCAGGGCAGTGGGTTGTGGCCTCTGATATGGACGGAGATGGCCAGGTTGAAATCGTAAGTGCTAAGAACGTGAATAGAGGCGACGTTCATTACACCAGTACCGCAGTGGCACAGAAGCTGGATGGTACTGTTTTGTGGAAATGGGGCAATCCGGCTATTGGCCGTAAGATTTGGCACCACGACGTGGCCTGTCAGATTCACGATTGGGACGGTGACGGCAGAAACGAGGTTGTGCTTTGTACGAAAGGATACTTAGTAGAGCTGGATGGTGCTACCGGCCGGGAACAAAGGCGTATTCGTATTGCCGATGATGCTACGGATTGTCTGGTGTTTTGCAATTTGAGTGGTGGCCGTCGGCCGAGTGATGTGCTGGTGAAAGACCGATACCATCAAATTTGGGCTTACGACAAAAAGGGTAATCTTCTTTGGATGATTAAGGACCCGGGCGAATATCGCACGGCTCATCAGCCGCGGCCTATAGATATCGATGGTGATGGGCGAGATGAGATTATGGCCGGATATGCGATGCTGAATGCCGATGGTTCTGTGCGGTGGGTGTATAAGTCGAAGACTGTTGACCAGAAGCGCGGGCATCTTGACTGCGTACGGATTTTTCGGCGGGGCCCCAAACCGGAAGATTTCAGATTGGTGCTGACTTGCTGCGGAGCGAACAATGTGGCTATGGTGGACGGAACCGGTGGGATTATCTGGGAAGTTGCCGGATGTCATTTTGAGTCGGTGGATGTTGGAAAAGTGTTTCCCGGTGTAAGCGGACAGCAAATAGTCGTTGATATTGACCATCAGCCGCTTGGTAATAGTCCGATTTGGACGCTGGATGAAAAAGGTGAGCTTCTCGGCCGGATTGTAACCGACTACAGCCGACATCACTGCCTGCTGGACTGGACGGGTGACGGTGTTGATGAAATCTTAGTAGCCCATAATGGGTGTATTTATGACCATCATGGCAGGCGTATCGGCGTTTTGGCAGTGCCCGGGGCTTCTCTGGTGGGCAAGAGCAAGGGGGAAAGGAGTATGCTCATCGGGGATGTGACTGGAGACGGAGTACGTGACGTAATGATGGTAACTCCGGAGAAGGTGTATATCTATGTAAACCGAAAAGGAACAAAAGGCAGTGGGCCTCTCCGGCTCGGAACCGAATTCAATTTTACTTTATATTAAAATAACAATGACGCATATTATTGTATAAGGAGAAAATTATGGTGCGTAGAATTTTGGTTGTTTTATGTTTGGCGGTAATGATGTTTTCAGTTGGTTGTGCAGAACTGAGCCAGAATAAGGCCGGCTTTGTAAAGCTTTTCAACGGCAGGGACCTGACCGGCTGGGAAACGAGCGGAAACGCAAAGTGGTTCGTTGAAAATGGCAACCTTGTAGGGACGCAGGGTGCTAATAACGCGCCGGGGGACCTGTTTACAACAAATACCTACAGCGATTTTCTGGTAACACTGACTTACCGGGCCGAGTGGCCCTGTAACAGTGGCCTCTGGTTCCGCTACCAGTCACCGCAGAAGGCGTATCAGGCCGATATCCTTGAATATAAGAATCCGGTTTGTTATTCGGGTACTCTGTACTGTCCCGGCAAGGTGTTCCTGGCAATGAATGAAGACAAAAGCATAGTTGACCGTGAAGGCTGGAATACGATAAAGGTTCGTGCCAAGGGTGACCACCTTCAGGTATGGATTAACGGCCATCGGGTTGCCAATGTGTATGATGATACCACTGATTCGGGCAAGATTGGTTTTCAGGTCCATCCGGGAGACCAGTTCGGGCCGATGAAGATTGTTGTTCGCGAGCTTCTACTCAAGCCCCTTTAAGAAATAGTGGGTGTCTCGATACTAATGACGGCCAAATAAGACCTCTGTTTTTACTGTCAAACGGAAGGTTCCGTTGAGTCTTCATCCTGTATGTATTCTTTTGGTTTATACCAACGTGCTACAGGAATGAAAATAAACGCCGTCACCAGCATAGCTATAGCAAAGAACCAATAGTAACTGGCTCCCGGCAGCTTACTTGTGCCGTCCTCGTTCTTTATGATATGATTTACAACAGCCGCAAATGCGTTACCAAGCGAAATCGCGAGTAGTTCGATTGATTGGATTAAGGACTTCATTTTCTTAGGGGCTTGTGTATAAGCAAATTCGAGTGATGTAATTGAGACCATTACCTCTGCGCCGGTCAAAAAGATATATGCACAGAATTGCCATCCGATGGAGGGTTGGCCCCCGTTTTTAAGTTGGATTTCTATCCAGACAGGAACAAGGAAGCTTCCAGCCGTAAGAAACATGCCGATACCGATTTTACGCAGGGGTGTCAATTTCCAGATGCGATTTATGGCCGGATAGATGACATATGAGAACAATGGTATCAATATCATAATAAGAAGAGGATTTGCAGCTTGCATTTGAGCAGGCAGCCAATCCTTACCGAGCCATCTGAGGTTCAATTTTCCTGCCTGTCGTACCCATGC
>CAZWME010000567.1:0-4139 GCA_964634515.1 uncultured Pirellulales bacterium
ACATAATCACTGGTGAATTACAGAATAAACCTAAATCCGCCAGTAATAAATCTTCTCTAATTCGAGCGCATCGGGAGTATAAGTTGCAGCCCCCTGAGTTCCACCACCGGAAGCATTGCTCACCTGGTCAAAATCATCGCCGAAATATACAGTGTGTAATTTCGCCCCGAAACCTGCTGTCCAGCTAAGCACCGAATCCAAAGCCACTGACTCAGCAGCATCGGCCGGGATTGGAGAATATGCTGTTTTGGGTGGAACCATAAAGCTCCATACAGCGCCCTTCCACGGACTGTTTGGTTCGGTGTCGTTGACCTCATCGATTCGCCAATAGTAGGTTGTTCCCGGAATAAGACCTTCCGGATAAAGAAATCCCGGAAAACCGACAACCATAAACGTCGATGTCTGGTTACCCTGAAATGCCTCGGCGGCGCCCTCGTTCACAGCGTCATAGTCATCACTGAAATATACATCGTGTGATGCCGCACTATCACCAGAAAACCAGTTGACGTTCGCCCATGTATCGGAATGTAGGGAACCATCAGCCGGCGTGGGGCCAAAGGCCAATGGAGATCCAATACCCTGCATAAGTTTGTTAACCTCGGCCAGCGACAGCGCCCGCCTGAATATTAATAAATCGTCCATAAGCCCCGTGAAAGGTCTTGCGCTGTCAATATTATACCCCACACGAGCACCCTGACTCCAGTCTCCGGCTATGTCCGCAGGGCTTGTAACGTTTTCCTCACGGACCATTTCTCCGTTGATATACAGGGTTGCCTTACCTGCCGCCTTGTCGTATGTGCCTGCAAAATGCAGCCATTCACCCCATGTTACAACTCCTGCTCGTATGTCGAAGATTGTTGTCCCACCTGCAGAACGGAGCAGCCATCTGAATTCACCGTTACTGCGGGCCTCGGGGTGGACAAGCCAGGTCGAATCAGATGCTCTGGCATTGAATATAGCATGATCTCCGCCCGTATTTTCGCATTGTATCCAGGCCGCAAGTGTCATACCTGTCGTCGGAACTTCTTCGGTGGGAAAATTTTCGCCATCAAGATCGAGAAAACTGCCGCTTGCGAACTTTGCGGCTCCTCCGTACTTGCCAACTGGTTCTGCTGTGACATCACCATTGACGACACCGTCATGGCCGTTGCCTGATTGGTCGGTGACAATATCAGTGACACTGTCAAAAGAATAATAGAAGACCAGAGATGAATCATCGATAAAACCGGCCGGGGCATTACTATTCAGAGCCGCCAGCAAAACGAAAGACAATAACCAAATCATTTTTCTACACATAATACAGTTCTCCTTTAAACAAAATTAAAATAATTACTATCCATATTTTGGCCACACACCAAAACACCTGTTACTTGTCTTTATGTAATTTATAAACCGCCAACAGAAATGCAACATACCTCATTTGCAAACACAAAGTTCTCAACTAAAACTCCCTGCCTCAAACAAACTCGTCCTCCTCTGTTCGAAAAATATATGAAGTGCACTCACACGATGAAACTAAAGCCACTTCAAGCCCAGCAGTGCGAGCACATGTTTTACTAATCTTATCTATACCAAATTACATGCCTTCTCGTCAAGAGAATATTTCATAATTTGCAATAACCAAGAGGCTTATTGCAAATCAACCGCTACAGGCAACTAATTGACGCAAATCAGCAAGACAAGCAAGCAATTTTAATCGCCGCTTACGGTGCTTCCGGCACCAACGCATACAAACGAATATCATCGAAGTACATCATGCCCGAGCCACCGGCCACCGGATTATTCTTATTTCCAAGGCCAAGAGTAATCGAATTGACATTGGAGAGGTTTACACCCTGGTCGGTAAAGCGCGTCAGGTCGATATTCCATCGTGTCCAGGAAGTTCTTATCGCTGCATCAGGATTGTCATTATTAATCACAGCGTTTCCGTTTAGAGCAACATACAAATTCTCAGCAGCGTTAGCTGTTTCGCCTCTGAACCAGATCGTTAGTGTGTTGACACCTTTGACTGTCCAGTCACGATTGGAAGTCAAGACAAAAGTAGCCTCGGATTTCCCGACAGCGTTGTCGTAAGCGAAAGGCATTGATTGATTTCCGTTGTGAACGATGTTCTGCTCGGCAAATGGAGCAACAGCATGACCAACGACAGAACCGTTTATAGACGGGTTGTCGAATCCGTCCACCCACGCCAGATATATCCTGTTGCTCCCCGGCTCACCTTCATTGATGTCATTGTAACTTTCCATATCGTCCACAATCAGGAACTCAGCCGTCGTAAAACTCCAAAGAGGGCCTGTCCACGGACTGTCGGTATTAGCACTATTGGCCTCATCGATACGCCAATAGTAGGTAGTATTCCACTCAAGCTGTCCTGGTTCATAGCTCTCGGAGCCAAGGTCCCCGCCGCCTTTGTACTCCGGTGAGCTTGTATCGGCAATTTTGACCGCATCTTTGTCTGCGCCAAAGTAAACTTCATGTGAAGCTCCAAAAACTCCCGGCGTCCAGCTAAGAATTGGCGTCTGCTTTACATCCTCAGCCCCGTTAGACGGATTAGGATTTGCTACGGCGCCCTGAGTCGTAAAGCTCCAGACGTCGCCTTTATTTATGCTGGGAGGATCGAACTCATCGACCCGCCAGTAGTAAGTCTTGGATAATTTGAGTGGGCCGGGAAAATAGATTGTATGTCCCGTGGGGCTCTTGTCCGTCCCGCCGGTACCGGCATCCACATCGTCAAAATTGTCTCCGAAATAAAAGTGACGCAATTTCGCATTGAAACCAGGCTCCCAGCTAAGCTCCGGATTCGTATCTACCAGCTCGGCGCCATCAGCCGGGCTGGGGCTGTAGGCGGTCCTGGGCGCAATCGAAAAGCTCCAGACAGGGCCTTTCGCAGACGGATTTTTCGGGTGCAGATCATTAACCTCAACGATTCGCCAGTAGTATGTTGTGCCCGAAACAAGGCCATCCGGATAAGGAAATCCGGGAAAGCCAATAGTAAAAGTGATTTCAGCCCGGTTGCACCGGAACGTATCGGCAGCGCAGGCTTCTACATCGTCAAAATTCTCACCTAAGTAAATATCGTGCGAAGCCGCAAAATCGCCCGGCATCCAGCCAAGCCCCACCCATTTATCTCGAACTATGGTGCCATCCGGCGGGTCCGGGTCACGGGGGTATGGCCTCTCCACCGACAGATATCGGCTCGGGATGGCTTCCTGAGGCATTGTCGGAGTTGACCAGGACAGCTTACACTTGGCATTACTGCCATGCTCATAGTGCTCCAGTTTAATCTCGTATTGCTGCCCGGCCGTCAGACTAATCTCGCCGCTGCCAAACTCGATAGGCGGTTGTGTGACATGCCATGTTTTGCTCCACGTCCAGGTGTCAATAACCAGTTTGTTATTCACCCACAACTTAATACCATCGTCCCCCTCGGTGTGGAAAGTATAGGTCTCGGAGTTCGGCACTTCTATCGTGCCCGTCCACCGCACCGTGAAATTGTCTGCATTGACAACCCCCGGTTCCGGCGAGTTACCTCCCCAGTCAAAGTCCACCATCGGATCTATGCGGGTCAGCACAAGGTCCTGCCATTCATTCGCTGCAATAGTCGCATGATAATACTCGCCTTTCAGGCCCTCAGTGCCGTAGGCTGCACCGGCCATGCCCAGCACCAAAACAAAAGAAGATAAATATACCAATTTCCGAGACATAACAATCCTCCGTAAAAAATAAATTCCGGTTGCTAATTGAAATGTGCTAATACTTGCCTGCGAAACACAAATCCCTACCTGAAACCCCATGCCTCGCATAATATCTCCTCCTCTAACCACAAAAATACAACAAATGCGCCCACTCCGGAGAAATCAAAACCACAAATGCCCGGCCACACAAGCACAACCTCTACTAATATTATCTATACCAGATTAACCACCTTCTCGTCAAGTAAAATATCCCCATTTTAATTACCTGTTTTTCTTGATAGCGGCCATAACTAACGAGTTTATACTACCGTCACCCTGAGCGCAGTCGAAGGGTCTATTTAAAATAGCTGTCATTGCGAGCGCAGCGCGGCAATCTTCATTAATTCATTGCATGGTTTCTCTATTCTGCTAACCGCATTTCTACCTTCGGTTCACACCAGTTTT
>CAZWME010000568.1:0-4137 GCA_964634515.1 uncultured Pirellulales bacterium
GAGGAAATGGCTTTTTGGACAGGGTCGAGCCGGTAATATGTCCAAAGAGAAAACGGCCCTGCGGATGGCGGGTGATGACCCAGAGCCATAAGGATAATCGCCCCGACTGTCATCGAAGCCAGCAGCATTGCCAGGACTTTTGTTACTCTTGACTTGTTCGCCATGGTCTCATCCATGAGAGTCAGCGTCTCAACTTATTTACAAAAATTCGTCCTTGAACTCAATAATCAACAGATGCTAAGGTTTCCATCATGCGCTCATCGAATTTATCCTTTATATAACCGGCGCACAGTGCGATCCTTATTCAACGAAAGCACAGTCCCTTATACAGTAAACATCGGCAGCTTCCAAAGAATTACTCCAAATTTTTACCGAGAATTATCTAATTTATCTTTACATGTTCACCAAATTGCAGCATCGTCCGAAAAGAAAGGGATAATCCTATATGATATTAATATTCAGTAAGTTTTTTGTAAGGCATGAAAAAATGGAACACCTCACAATTAGCCTGTTATAAATATGTTGATTTATGAAATTGTGGTTTGTAAGATTTGGTTTGCAAAAACAAAATGAAACGCCTGCGATAAAAGCGCAGGACAAAAAGATTTCCGAATTTTTGTGAATCAGAAAAGGGAGTTGTGTAATAATGACAAATTATTTGGAAACAGGAAGAAAAGAAGCGGTACCGGAATATGAAACCGGTCAAGATTTGTTTCGCCCGTTGTCTGCCGGGCAAATTGCCCAATTGACCGACCAGGGATGCAGTTGCGAGGACTGGTTGGCAGTCCAGGTTGCCGATGGCTTCGACGCAGGCACGGTGAAATCAACGCACTTTTGCGGGCGGATTAAATTGGGGGTATTTGAAAAGCAGGTCTCATTTTTCGGCGGTGTAAAGAAGCCGGCCGGGATTAGCCACGCGACGATTCACAACTGCACTATCGGTAATAACGTATATATAAGTCATGTAAGGAATTACATCGCCAATTATATCATCGAAGACGATGTGGTGATAGATAATATCGACCTGCTTGCGGTGGAAGGAAAAAGTACGTTCGGCAATGGGACGGAGGTTGCTGTTGTAAATGAATCAGGCGGCAGGGAAATACCGATTTATGACCAGTTATCGGCCCATACGGCTTATGTAATAGCGTTTTATCGCCATCGGCCGGAAGTAATTGGCAGACTGCAGCAAATGATAGCAGACTATTCGGTCTCTGTTAAAAGCTCAATGGGTGTAGTGGGTAAAGGGGCCAAACTTCTCAACTGCTGTATTATCAAGAACATCAAAGTGGGTGCGGCAAGCGTAATAGAGGGTGTGAGCAGATTGGAGAACGGCTCGATTAACAGTTGTTCGGAGGACCCGGTTTATATTGGATCGGGTGTTTTTGCGGAAGATTTTATTGTTTGCGACGGCTCGAAGATTACGGATGGGACAATAATATATAAATGCTTTGTCGGCCAGGGAACCGTATTGGCCAAGCAGTATTCGGCGGAGAACTCGGTATTCTTTGCGAACTGCGGTGGTTTTCACGGCGAGGCCTGCTCGATATTCGCCGGGCCTTATACCGTGACACATCATAAGTCCACGCTCCTGATTGCCGGTTTGTTTTCCTTTTTAAACGCCGGCAGCGGAACCAACCAAAGCAATCATATGTATAAGCTGGGACCGACCCATCAGGGGATTATCGAGCGAGGCTCGAAGACCGCGAGCGATTCTTATATCCTCTGGCCGGCCAAAGTCGGGGCGTTTACCGTTGTGATGGGCCGGCATTATAAGAATTCGGATACTTCTGATTTGCCTTTTTCGTATCTTATCGAGCACGAAGACGAAAGTGTTCTTGTTCCCGGCGTGAATTTGCGCAACGTGGGGACGGTTCGTGACGCGCGAAAATGGCCGAGACGCGACAGGCGAAAAGACAAAAGAAAACTGGACTATATAAATTTCAAACTTTTAAGCCCATATACGATTCAAAAGATGCTCAACGGCTGCCGGTTACTTGCGAACCTCAAAACGACATCTGGCCAGAACACTGATTACTTTACCTATCATAGTGTCAAGATTAACAACTCGGCGCTGGACAGGGGGATTAGACTATACAGGATAGGTATTGATAAATTCTTGGGCAATTGTCTGATTAGTCGGCTTGAAAACAAACAGTTCAACAATGTTGATGAGCTTCGAGAGGCGCTGATTCCAGGAACCAAACTTGGGTGCGGGAAATGGGTGGATCTGGCCGGTTTGTTTGCGCCGGAACAGGTTGTGCAGAAGATACTCAGCGATATTGAAAACGGCATTATCGACTCACTGGCACATCTGGCAGAAGCATTTGAATTCATGTATACAAGTTATCCTGCATACGAATGGGCCTGGGCGGCCAACGTTTTGCAGCAGCATTTAGGCAAAATGCTTGACAGGATTACACCTGATGATATTATTGGGCTGGTAAATAAATGGAAAACGGCTGTCGCAGAGCTTGACCGCATGATTTATACCGATACGAAAAAGGAATTTGCCGAGACCGCACAAATAGGATACGGGCTTGACGGCGGTAAAGAAACAATGCGGCGCGATTTCGAACAGGTTATAGGGACGTTTGAAGAGAATAATATCGTTTTGGAAATCAAAAAACATATAGCCAGCAAGACGGCACTTGGTGATAAGCTTATCAGTCAAATACAACAATTGAACGGATAGTAGCGAAGAATATTTTCCAAGTTGTTGTTATACGAATAGATCTATTAATGATGTAAACCCGCAGTACAGTGTTGAGCTTTTTTAATTCCCGCTGGCCGATTGGAATCGAGGACAAGATTAGCGGCAAAATAGACGTTTGTTGAGAAACGACAGACCCCGGATAAAAGCCGGGGCTAAACAATAACGACAGGGTACGATATTTAGACGAGGACAAATTTATGAGAGTGATAATTGAACCGAATTATGAGCTGGCATCCCAGTGGAGCGCTAATTACATAGCCAAAAGCATCAACGAATTTGGAGCCAGCCAGGCCAAACCTTTTGTATTGGGTCTTCCGACGGGTTCTTCGCCGCTGGGAATATACGCAGAGCTTATAAAGCTGAATAAGAAGGGTGTGGTTTCTTTCAAAGATGTTATTACCTTTAATATGGATGAGTATGTGAACCTGCCCAAGGAGCATGCCGAGAGCTATTATTCATTCATGTGGAACAACTTTTTCAGCCACATAGATATAAAGAAAGAAAATGCCAACATTCTCAACGGCAACGCCGATGACCTTGATGCCGAATGTGCAGACTATGAAGAAAAAATAAAAAAGCTCGGCGGCATTAAGCTGTTCTTGGGGGGTATCGGTCCCGACGGCCATATAGCCTTTAACGAACCGGCTTCGTCATTAACTTCGAGGACACGCGTTAAGACGCTGACTTACGATACCCTCGTGGCAAATTCGCGATTCTTTGACGACGACGTCAACAAAGTACCCAAGACCGCTTTAACTGTCGGTGTAGGGACTGTTATGGACTCCGAAGAGGTGCTTATTATTGTTAACGGCCATAATAAGGCCCGCGCGTTGCAGCATGCCATTGAAGGCGGTGTAAATCATATGTGGACAATCAGCGCTCTTCAAATGCACCACAGGGGCATTATAGTCTGTGATGAAGAGGCAGCGGTTGAGCTGAAAGTCGGCACGTTAAAATACTTTCAGGACATTGAGTCGGAGAATCTCGACCCGGCCACACTTCTGAAATCATAGTCGCTGATTTCGATAACAAATTATCTGGGCTGAGGTGCCATCATCGGCGGCGCCGAAGATGTCGGTTCTTTGCCGGGCGGGTAAACTATGTTTGCCGCGGCCTTTAGAGAATCGATATACTTTTTGGTCAGTTCAGCCTGTTTTTTCTGCGCCAGTTGTTGTATGAGGCCGGCTTTGGCCTGCTCGAATGATGTGGTGCCGGCTTCCTTGCGGTCTGTGACCTTTATTATATGGTATCCGAACTGGGTCTCGACAATATCGCTTATCTTTCCTGTTTCCATCGCGAATGCAGCTTTATCGAAAGGCGGTACCATTCGGCCTCTTTCGAAGAAATCCAGATCGCCGCCCTTTGCAGCCGATGGGCAGTCTGAGTTGGCTTTGGCTAATGCGGCAAAGTCGGCCCCTTCT
>CAZWME010000569.1:0-4134 GCA_964634515.1 uncultured Pirellulales bacterium
TTCTACAATTTATTTCTTCTTTAGTAAAAAAAAGATACTAAGGAAAATATTCTATCATATTGATGATTAAAAGACGTCGGTTACTTGTTCGCAGACGACACCTTGTCACTTGAGTGGACCAAAGTAATAACGAAGGTGGTATATTTTGGGGAAGGTTTCCTAGGATATGCTTTCCTGATTACGTAACTACCTATTTTGACATTGGCAGGGCGACCGCAATTGCCTATCCTGATGGTTCAATAAGTCAAAAATAAAGCCAGATTCCTATGACAACAGAATCTGGCTTCGGAGGAGGGTGATGAAAAGCTGATAATAACTTTATAAATTTCCGTTTACCCGATTTATCTACTCCGTATAATAGTTAATCGATAAAATGACTGGAATTTCTTTAAAGAAAAGGAACAATATTGTAAAAAAACCTACACTTTTCTTTTCAGGAATCAAGCTTTTAATTATAAAAAGGTAAAAAGTTTTTAGTTTTTTTAAATAAATAGCCCAATTTGGCCCCAAAACACAAATACTTTACGTTTTGTAAATAGATTTTGTTCTTAAATTTTAACTGAAAGACTGTTATTTCTTTTTTAGAAAGAACGTTATGGAAACAAAAATTACGATAGCGGATTTGCTGGATGCCAAGAGAAACAATCAAAGGATCGCGGCCGTTAGCTGCTATGATTTCACTACGGCCAAACTTATCTCGCAGACCGATGTTCAGATGATATTAGTGGGAGATTCGGCCGCACAGGTTGTACTCGGTTTCGATTCGACTCTGCCGGCAAAGATGGATTTTATGGTTACAATAACTTCTGCTGTTCGGCGGGGGGCCCCGAATATATTTCTGGTTGCCGATATGCCGTTTCTGTCATATCAGATTGGAAGAGCTGAGGCCCTGAAAAATGCTGGCCGATTCGTTGCACAGGCGGGAGTACAAATGGTGAAAATCGAAGCGACCAGTGCATATCTCGATGTAATCAAAGCAGTTAGCGATGCCGGTATAGCCGTTATGGCGCATATCGGCATTAGACCGCAAAGCATCAGTAAGATTGGACGATTCAAGGCTGAGGCGACCACTGCCCAAATGGCTGCTGAGCTGATAAACCTGGCTGAGCAAATGGTTGCTCATGGTGCCGCCTCGTTGCTGATTGAGGGTGCCGCTGAGGAGGTAGCGGAAATTATAACAAAACGCTCCGAAGTGCCGGTGATTGGATGTGGTTCAGGCAAGGGCTGCGACGGCCAGATATTGATCGCGCCTGATATTTTAGGCCTTACACAGGGACCGGCTCCGAAGTTTGCAAAAAGATATGGTAATCTGGCAAAAGAAACCATAGAAGCATTCAACGCCTACGCAAAAGAAGTGCAGTACAGTAAATACCCCGACGCAGGACATAGTTACCATATGAAGTCCGGCGAGATGGAAAAACTACAGCAGTTACTTAAAGAGTAAGTATAAATTTAGAAGCGGTTTGAAACTTACAGCTCGAATCCTGCTATCTCGGTCCCGCAATCGGGGCATTTGGATTCTTGTATATTATTTACAGCAATCCTGTAGCCGATACGCTCAATTAACATTCTCCCGCAATTGTAACAGAAGGTACTTTCAGATTTCGAACCGGGCACATTACCGAGGTAAATATAATGAAGTCCCGCCGATTGGCCTATCTCGTAAGCCCGCTCCAGACTTTCGATAGAAGTTGGTAGCGAATTCAAGTATTTATACTGTGGATGGAACTTACTGATATGCCACGGGACATCGGGCCCTGCCTCTGAGACAATAAAATCGGAAAGTTTTTTCAGCTCGTCCTCGGAATCATTTTCACCCGGTATCAGAAGGGTGGTAATCTCAAGCCAGATATTCGTTTCCCCGGCGATATAGCTAATCGTATCAAGTACCGGCTGTAATCTTGCATTGCATAATCTTTTATAATAATTATCGCTGAACGACTTCAGGTCAACATTAATTCCGTCCAGCCACTCGCCGGCAAAGTCAATCGCCTCTCGTGTCATATACCCGTTACTGACAAAAACATTCGTTAGGCCGCGTTCTTTGCCTAACCGGCCGCAGTCGTTACACAACTCCATAAAAACCGTCGGCTCGGTATAGGTATAAGCGATACTACTGCAACCGCTGCGGATGGCCCCCTCGACAATTTGTTCCGGCTTTATCGGCTCTCCGTTGATTTTGCCTCTTTCTATTGCCGCCTGACTTATCTGCCAGTTCTGGCAGAACTCACAGCGAAAATTACAACCCATCGTGGCTATGGAAAAACTTCGCGTACCCGGCTGAAAATGAAACAACGGCTTTTTCTCTATCGGGTCCGGATTGGCCGAGCAGACCTTATCATAAGTCAGCGAATACAGCGTTCCATCAATGTTCTTCCGCACACGGCAACGACCCTGCTTACCGTCTTCAATCACACAGCGATGGCTGCACAATTTACAATGGACCTTCTTGTCCACACCCGGCGAGGAGGGCGAAGCTGTTGAGGGCTCCCACAATACCGCCTGCTTAAGATTTTCCTTTTCTATTGCCATAAATAATTATATTTTACTTTTTTTACTTTATTTTTCTCGAATTTAATATATAAAATAACTTGGGCAAAGGCAAATTTTCAAGTTAATTAAAATCATTGTAGTATTAGTGTCTGGAGATAGCTTATATGAGCATATTATCTGCTATTGGAAATACGCCCCTTGTTGAACTGACCAGTCTGAACAACAAGAAGCCTGATGTTAGAATTTTCGGAAAGCTCGAGGGGACAAACCCCGGAGGCTCAATTAAAGACAGGCCTGCTTACTGGATGATAAAAAAAGCCGAGCAATCCGGCGAGCTTACAAAAGGCAAAATAATCCTCGAGCCAACCTCGGGAAATACCGGCATCGCCCTGGCTATGATTGGGGCGGCAAAAGGATATAAGGTCAGGCTTTGCATGCCCGAGTGTGTCAGTACCGAAAGACAGCATATCCTTCAGGCATTAAATGCTGAGGTCGTGCTTACCCCTGCGAAAGAGGGAACCGACGGCGCTATAAGAAAATCGCATGAGCTTCACGATGCCGAACCCGATAAATATTATATGCCAAACCAGTTCACGAACGAAAATAACGTCCTCGCTCATTACGAATCGACCGGCCTTGAGATACTTGCACAAACCAACGGCGACTTTAATGTTTTCGTCGCCGGTATGGGAACCACGGGGACGCTCATGGGTGTTTATAAGTTCCTCAAGGAAAAAAAGCCCGAAGTCAGAGTTGTCGGAGTCGAACCTCCGGTAGGCCACGCAATCCAGGGGCTAAAGAATATGAAAGAAGCCATTATCCCTGAAATATACAATCCGAAGATGATGGACGAGAAGATTACCGTTGAGGATGGCGAGGCCTTTGAGACAACGCGGCTTCTCGCTACCAAAGAAGGAATCTTTGTAGGAATGTCAAGTGGTGCCGCCGTAGCGGGCGCCTTAAGAACAGCAAAGAAAATCAACTCCGGCACAATTGTCGTAATCCTACCCGACCGCGGTGACCGATACCTAAGCACTACACTCTTCCGCTCAATCTGCGCAAAGTGCCCACCATAATCCAACAAACTCAAAACTAAACACTAAACACTCAAAACTAAATTCAGTGTCCTCCGTAATCTTTCCCAATTAAAGGAGGTATCGGCTTATGACAATTCGTGTAAAACTGGACGATATAATCGAAGCTCTGGAATTCCAGTCGGACAAAAGTTATTCGTTTCTGGATAAGAGGACCGGCAAAGTAGTCCTTATTAGTGACAATGAGATGCGAGCTGTTGAGGATGACGAGCCAATCGAAGATTTCCCGGATTGGGAGCAGGATTTGGTCAGAATCGCCAAAGAAATAATAAATGAGACAGGAAATTACTTTGACTTGCCCACAAAATTCGAAATCGATGAATACAGGATGATGGAGAAGTTCTGCCTGTCCCTTAATGATTCTGAAACGAGTGATGCTCTTTATAGCTTAATAAAAGGCGGCGGCGCCTTTCGGCGTTTCAAAGATGCCATACACGAATATGGCATTGACGACGACTGGTACAAATATCGCAACAACGCACTAAAAGAAATCGCCATCGAATGGTGCAAAGAAAAAGGCATCGAGTTTGACGAGCGATAGTAGGGG
>CAZWME010000570.1:0-4131 GCA_964634515.1 uncultured Pirellulales bacterium
GGGATTTCTGCCGACAATCCTACAATGCCGTTGCTACAAAGACCATAACCGAGCAGTGAAGCATCATAGGGGCGTTTCTGAATGTCATGGGTATTTTCGAGAGCTTTCCGGACTTCAGTGCGAAGTCTATCGGGCTCATCATGCAGGCCCTGCTCCATTAAAACCACATCAACAACATTTTTCGAGCGGGCAGCGCAATAATACGCTTCCCTCTGCATTACTTTACAGGTTATAAACTGAAGTCTCATCTAAGGTTTACACACTTTGCACGGCCTTTTACCTGCCTGTATCGCTTCGTCTCTGCTGTTGTAACCTACGAGGTTTTCCGGCTTGATTCTCTTTGCAGAACGACACTGAGGACTGTGGAAGACCTGGCTGTTCTTTGACGATACATATTTGTACCGGGCTGCAATACCGGAACGGATTTGTCCTTGTGGAGCTGTCACCGGAACAGTATCCCTGTTATTGGTATCGGATGGCTCGCCACCAAGCTTATTGGCCAGGTGGTAGTCCCTGATAAAATTATCCGTCATGATTTTCAGGTTTGCCGGTACTGCTTCGGTAAGCCTGTTCTTGGAGCCGTGAGCGAGCCATGAAAGCTCCCATGTAACTGCATCGATTTTCGCTTCAGGAATTCTTTCCAGAGCTACTGTTTGAACGAAATAAACCTTTAGATTGTAAATGAATGTTTTCAGGTCAGACGGCTTGTAAACCTTGATTAATACCTTTAGTCGGCAACGGCCGGGCGCCGTCCCCCAAAGCTTTACCGGCAGAATCTTAATACCGGCTTGCTCAAGATGTTTGACAATATTTTCTCGAATCTCCTGACGCTTCAAGTCTGTGTCTTTTACGTCCTGAGAACAAACCACATCAACAGTCATTGCTTGAACACCTTTGAGAGATTCCTGCCGGGGATTTAGTTTGGCTGAAGAATTCGCCGTTAATCCGGCCAAAAGACACATCACAATCACAAATTTTAATTTCATCTTTCTGTTGATTCTCATATTTTTCCTCTCTTTCCGCATGTGCGCTCTGAGCAATAGAACTTTACCCTATAAGCGCCAAAAAATAAAATTTAATACCTTAGCCGGTACCTAATGCTTTGTTTACCGCGGCTTTCATTTTAGCAAGACCTTTCTTTGCCACCTGAAGAGGATCCTGTTTCCAGTATGTCGGGTTGAACAGTTCGAGGGAAAGCACCCCTCGGTTGTTGTTGGAGTGCAGGTCCTGCAGAATCTGAGTCAGCGGTGCAATGCCGTCGCCAGGATAGACACGGTCACGGTCGCCTATCGTCTCGCGCGGCGGATCTGCGGGATAGTCATTTAAATGAAAGACCTGGATGGCTTTGGGACTGAGCAGTTTAAATCCGTTAAAATCCGAGCCACCCTTGTAGATGTGATAGACATCCGGCAACAGACAGGCCTTTGGGTGGCCGCTTTCAATCACCACGAACATTGCCTGGCCCAGTCTGTGCAGGTTCTTTGAAGGACCCCATACCTCAACCTGCGGCACGACTCCCATTTCGTCACCAAGCTCCAACAGTTCCCGATAGCGCCCGGCCGCCTTCATAAGGTCAAGTCCCGCTTCTCTTGTAGCACCGGCCGGCGGGGCCGCGATGCGCTTGCCGCCAATTCGGGCTAACGCATCCATATCCCGTTTATTTTGCTCCAGAGCTTCGCCGCGCACTTTATCATCGTCCACAATCCACAGGGAAAAGGCAATGGCACTTTCGACAGTCAGTCCGAGGTCGCTGATACGTCTGCGAAGTTCCCTGAGGCTGCCGCCGCTTTTTGCATACTCGTGGATTTTATGCACCCAGGGCTCGATAGCATGATAGCCTGCTTTTGCAGTAATCTCGATTTCTTTGTCAAAGCTCAGTTTTTGCCCGCGAATAGTGCTGGTATTGAAACAGTAGCTAAACGGTAATCTTGTTTTCGATGATGTTTTACCTGCGCCATGAGCGGCTGTAACAGGGCCTGTGGTAATAGCTGCACTTAGAGCAACACCGGCGCCGGCTATAAAACGGCGGCGAGAAAGGCTGTTTCTTTTCATAATCATCTCCTGTTTTTGTAAAGATATTTCCAATGAGCTTATGCAATAAGGGCAAAGGCGTCGCCGACGGCCATACCCGATTTGATACCCAGTTCGGAGGCTTTCTCGTTTACCTTTGTAACCTTACGATCAGGGAAACGCTCCAGTGTGCCTATCGGATTGTCCGGCGTACTTTCCACTATCGCCGCAGCAACACCGTATCCCCGGCAGGCATCGACATCAATCGCAGGGCAAGCCAAGAAACCTTTAGAGCCGGCTGCCAACAGAATATTGAATCCTGCCCATTTGGTCTGTACGCCTTCAACTATACCGTTTGGCGTTTTATATGTTTTTGTGTGTACTTGCATAATTGTTTTCCTCTCTATTGCTGCAAAAAATTATCACCTCTCCGGAATAAGGCGCAGGAATTCAAGACGTTACAAGCTAAGCGGACAAATCATACCGGCTCACCGAAATGTGCAGTAATTTCGGACAGTTTTTCTGCAAGCAGCTCTTTACTACCGGCCTCAACAATCAGTCGCAGCAGCGGTTCGGTGTTACTTGGACGACAATTAAACCACCAGTCCTTATATCCGACAGTCACGCCATCCAGTTCGTCAACCCGGCCGTCGCTGTATCTTTTTGCAATCTCGTTCATTTTTGCCTGCTTATCCTCTATTTCGAAGTTTAATTCGCCGCTGCCGGAGTATCTTTGCAACGGCTTTATAAGCTTGCTAATTGGGACGCCGGCTTTACTGACAATATTAATCACGTGCACGAGTGTAATCATGGCTGAATCGGTATAGTAGTTGTCTGAATAGTAGAAGTGTCCTGAAAGCTCGCCTCCGAATACGGCGTGAGAATCACGCATGGCCTTTTTCATAAAAGCATGTCCGACTCTTTCCCTTCGCGGGGTTCCGCCGTACTTGAGAATCTCTTCCCTAACAACCCAGCTGCTGCGTAAATCATAAACAACCACCGATTTAGGCTTTTTCTCTAAAAAATACGGCACCATCATAGCGGTAAGCAAATCACAACTGATAGGCCTGCCTTTTTCATCAACTATCATCAATCTGTCGGCATCGCCGTCGAAACAGACGCCGAAATCACATTTCTTTTGCTTTACCGCTTTTTTTACCTCAGTCAGGTATTTTCTAATCAGCGGATTGGGATCATGTTTAAATTTGCCTGTATGCTCGAAGTTTAGAGGGACAATTTCTACCGGCAGGTTGCTGAAAATGGCGGGGATCATCTTGCCCGCCATTCCATTAAAGGCGTCAACAGCAACCTTTATCTTGTTTACATTCGGTCTGAGAAACTTCAGGATGTGATTCTTGTAATGTGGGGTCAGGTCACGCTTCTGCACCGAACCGGTACTTGTTCCTTTTGTATGAAGTAAAGCCATTGCGATATGTTTAATATCCTTCAGGCCGGTATCGGTGCCGACCGGCTTGGCGTGCAGACCCGATATCTTAAAACCGTTATACTTTGCCGAATTATGGGAAGCGGTAACCTGTACGCCGCCGCATGTGCCAAGATGATTGATTGCAAAATACATCTGCGGCGTATCAATCATTCCTATGTCAATCACATTAGTACCGGTGGAGTTCATTCCTTTGATAAGGGCCTTAGTCAGCGCCTCGCTGTGTGTCCTCATATCGCGACCGACACACAAAGACTGGGTCTTTGCCTGGCCCCGCTCATAACCGCTAAGCAGCGACCGCAAAAACCTCGCCGCGCCACATCCCACCTTCCATGCACCTTCCTCGTCTATCTGGTCGGGATAAATACCCCTTATGTCGTATGCTTTGAATATTGCCGGATCCATCTTATCGACTCCTTTTGGCATTTAGCATATAGCGTATATATCATTATCCCTATCCGCTATCTACTATCCGTTGTTCGATACTATACACGGCTTATGCCCGAAATGTCAACAATGAATATGCAGAAGGAATGTACACAATTAATTGGTCATATAAATCAGGTAAAGGCCGCCTAACAGAACAAGTACACCGCAGATATTATTAAGGATTACCTCGCCTCTGGATATCTCATTCCAGATCAAATAACGCTGAACGAGTTCTGTGCAGGTACCAG
>CAZWME010000571.1:0-4127 GCA_964634515.1 uncultured Pirellulales bacterium
TAAGTGTGTATTTTGTTATCAGTTTGGCGATTGTGGCTGTCTACCACTTCAGGATGCTGCGTAAGCATATTCATCAACTCATCTGCTTTTTCTCTTCTTTCATATAGATTTTCAGCAGTCTTATCCGTCAAAGGGAAGCCGCATTTGCCACATTGAATTGAAACAGGCGTATTTTTTAAACCACACCTGGGACACAGGACGATATTCACCGCTTTATTGCTTCGTACGTCTTTTTGTTTCTTTCCAAATAGCGATAGAATCTGTTCGTCAACCTGCTTCCCACTCAGGTGAGTGTATATGGATGCCGTTCTACCTCCCTGTCTCCAGCCAAAGTGCTCATTCATAACAGATTCCGTCAGCTTAGGGGCGTAGTAAGTTGCCAGTGAGTGCCTTAGAAGATGGGGTCGAATTGTTTTTTCTATCCTTGCCTTCTTTGCAAGGTCTCTCAGCATCTTATACGCCCAATTATAGCTTAGATTGCGAGAAGGGATTTTGCTTCGTATATGGATGTTTACCCATACCGGAGCATCCCGGTCCTTATTCGGATGGATATCGAGCCATGCTGCCATCGCCAGACTTGCTGCTGGTGTAAGTCGCACACGGCGCGAACCTGTCTTTCCATCTACGAGGATCTGGCAACTATACTTATCGAACATCACATCCTCACGCCTAAATGTCAAGAATTCACCAATTCTGCAACCTGAGCCAAAAAGCCCCAGAACGAACGCCCTGTCCCGCGTGTTGTTCGTTATTCCGGCAAGTATGTTCACCTCCTCGGGAGTCCATATATCCTTTGGTAGAAGGCCGTTCTTGCTTTTTCTTCGTTTGATCCAGCTGACTTCTGCCGGATATTCCATTTCTGCTAACTCTTCTGGTCTTGATTCGGGATTTTTTAGCCATCGCCAGAACTTTTTAAGAGTGATCTTATAGCTCTCGACGGTTTGCTCTGCATAACCTTCAGCAATGGTGGCTTTTGCTCTTTTCTTCAACTTAATGCTCTTTATTTTTCCGACGAGGTTTACGATATCTTCCCGGGAAAGCAGCTCGAACGGTCTATTATCAAGCCAAATGGAAATCCGATACATGTTCCCTAAGAGTACCGCTATCCTTCCCAAGCTGAGTTCTTCGATTATGAGGTTCCAATAGAACCCTAACAGCTTACTGCGGTTGGGCTCAGGAATAAGCTGCTTATACATGGCCTCCGCCTGGTTAGTCATCAATTTGACCGGCTCTCCTTTAATTCTGGCTAGCAAGGTGGCTATGGTCCTGTCCTCCTGGTGCAGATACAACCTTGTCATGGTCAGCCTCACATTTTGATGAATCTTTTGGTTTTAAGATTGTTGTGCTCGTGGCATGCCAAACAGACCATTAATGTCGGATGTCCTGCCTCTAAGAGGAGGTGTATTTCGAGCTCGAGAAATGAACATATTCATAGTCTCGTCAGTTTTTCTCCCATCTAATGAAGCTCCATTGTAGCCTTCTCCTCGAGTGGAAAACCACATTTGTTGCATTGGACGTACACAGGTGTGTTCTCGAGGGTGCAGCGCGGACATACGATGGTTTTGATAGCCTTAGTATTGCCATCGTCAAGCCTCTTCTGGCCGAATGATGCAAGGATCTGGTCATCAACTTGTCTGCCGCTGAGATGGGTGTAGATTGCGGCGGTTCGTCCACCCTGGCTCCAGCCAAAATGCTCGTTCATGATCGATTCAGTTAGTTGCGGGGCATAATAAGTGGCGAGGGAGTGACGAAGGAGGTGCGGACGTACAGGCTTATGTATTTTAGCTCTCTTTGCGAGCCTGTTGAGCATGGTATATGCCCAGTCATAACTTAATTGCTTGGTCGGGATGTCATCTGTTGTTTTTGTATTGATCCAGATTGGCGCCTTCGGGTCCTTATTGGGATGGAAGTTAATCCAAGTCGTGAGGGCAACCGTTGCAGCCGGTGTGAGCCGGACTCTTCGCGAACCAGTCTTGCCATCGACCAGTATTTGGCACGTATATTTGTCAAATCGCACCTTGTTGCGTTTAAGGTCGAGGAATTCTCCGATTCTGCAGCCGGAACCGAAAAGGCCAAGCACAAATGCCCTGTCACGGATATTGTGGGCCATGCCTGCCATCTTGTTGACTTCATCAGGCGTCCAAACGTCTTTGGGAAGGACATTGCTCTTGTCTTTTTTTCGCTTTATCCATGAAACTTCGGAAGGATGTGGCTGGCCTTTGAGTTCTTCTGGTGTAAGACCTGGATTCTTCAACCATCTCCAGAACTTCTTGATAGTCATCTTGTAGCTTTCAACAGTTCCATTTGAATATCGGGCATTCTCTGTTCCTCTGGTATTTCTGGCAACAGGATTGTTTTTAATTGTTGCAACCAGATCGATAATGTCATCCCTGTTGGTCTCTATGAATGGCTTGTGTTTGAGCCAGGTAGATATCCTATACATGTGACCCATCAGGGTACAAATCCTCCCGAGACTGAGTTCTTCAACCATCAAGCTCTTGTAAAATTCATTCAGGCTTGTTCTATTTGGCTCCGGCACGGTTTCAGTAATATCTGCAGATGGCCCGTCCTTGTGATCCAGTGGTCTTCCATTTATTCTTGACAGTATTGTCTCAAGAGCCCTTCGTTCCTTCTTTACATGGATGTTTCCCATATGTATCAATCCATTTAAGCAGTACACAAACTGCTTTTAAGGTTTTACATCAATGCATCACACAAAACATGCACTTACTACATAGTGAGCAAGTGCGTGGGGTATGTGGGACGTAATGCAAAGATGCGACATGGTTAGACACGCTAACTGCAATGCAACGCTCTAACAGTTACTATCTGCAATTGATTATTGGCAGAGCTAATATATAAAGGTTTGCTCAACATTCCCCCTAACTTGTTATTCTATATCACATACTTTACATTAAGAATTCGTGCAAATCATGCCGATTTTGGTTTTCAACAAGTTAGCACTTTGATTCCAACTACGAACTTCCAAATTATTAGTTAGATATGATAAAAACCTGTACACAGCGTTAGTAATTGGTGAATTGTGATTTTTAGTTCGGGCAAGAAACAACCTCAGATGCTACCATACCATTTAAAATAGGCCAAAAAAATTAAGGGAGTAACAGGAATTCCAGATAAGACGAAAAGATGAAATAATTGCTCCGCCAAGTACTAATTGAGAGGCACGCCAACCGTACTGTCTCAAAGGTGGATTGGCAATTTTGCTGCAATAGTAGTTTGTGAAGCACTTATTGGCTGAAATCCGTACATCTAATCTGTGAAGGACAAAGATGTGCTCCCATATGGCGAATTATTTTTACACTCCTCTGTCAAAAGAGAAGAATATTAGGATATACAAAATATATTAACAGAAGAGTTATAGTTCGCTTACTCGATAGCCCGTTTAGTCGTTGTACGGCTTTTACTTCTGCAACTGTGTGATATCTTCTTTACATATCTCTGCTTGCTCCCTGAAATCAGCTTTTTTGCAGGAACTAAGGGTCTTTTCATAGCTTTCCAATGCTTGTGCCAACTCTCCATTTTCAGCATAGAGTTTCCCAATGTAAATGCAAGATTCTACCATAAGGTTCGGATTGTCAGATTGGCTCGAATAGTATACAGCATCTTCAAACGCTTTCACAGCTTTCGTGTGCTCGGAAAGAGTATCATATGATTTCCCAATACCAATGAGCCATAGAACAAGGTCGATTTCCCTTCTACTTTCCTTGGCATTGCCGATCTTCGTCTTCATGAACTTTAGATGTTTTCAATAATTCCGTGAGTGTTTCGATTGCTTCTGGTGTTTCCAGTCAGCAGCAATGGGACACGTTAAAGCTTTGAGTTAGGAGATCGCAGATTTCAACTCCATAATCGGGATTCTTTAATCCCGGAAAGGAGTTGAAAAATGGCAGGATCAAAAGACGTAATAAAGCAAATCAGAAAAGCTACACGCCGAAAATTCTCTGCAGAGGAGAAAATCCGAATAGTCCTCGAAGGGCTGCGGGGCGAAACGTCCATATCAGAAATTTACAGACGAGAAGGTATAGCAGCTTCAGTTTACTACAAATGGTCCAAATCATTTCTTGAGGCCGGCAAAAACGGTCTTACCAAGGCTATACTCCGCGATG
>CAZWME010000572.1:0-4122 GCA_964634515.1 uncultured Pirellulales bacterium
CCGTCCAGAGGGCTACGCACGCCTTTGCCGCCCCTATTGAGAACATGGGTATAGAACATAGTAGAGTTTTTACACTCCGTCCCCGTCGGCGTCCCGCAAGCGGCGAGCGCGCCAGAGAGCATTCACCTTTGGCTGCAAAAATCGGGGCGTAACCGCTAAGGTCAACATATACTGCAGAAGTAAGATTTTCAAGAAAGAAATCATTAAATTTTTAGAACTTTCAACACTTCGACCCATTCGACTATGCTCAAGATGAAGGAGGGAAGAGGAGAAGATAAGAAGATAGGAAGATATGAAGATAAGAGAATAGGAGGGTAAGAAGGTGAGAAGATGAGAGGGTAAGAGGATAAGGGCATAAGAAGATAAGAAGATAAGAGGATAAGAAGGAGAGAGGATAATGTAAAGCTTGAGAAGAGTCAAGGGGAATTTAGAGGATTGGTTAATTAGAAGGAAAAAGGATTTTAGAGGATTAGAAAATGAAGATTGCCGCAGTCGCCTTTGGCTCCTTCGCAATGACAATTTTTTCTTAAAGAATGAAGATTGGCGCCCTGTAAATTAGTTTTGAGTATTTAGTTTTGAGTTAAGGATTTGAGATTAGAGATTGGAGGTGGGTCCCCGTACCTTTGGCACAAGCTAAAGGACATGCGAGGATGACAATATTATTGATGAATGGTTAGAGTGGTTTAGCTTTCCGGGCGGTAACCTTGGCTTCTGAGGGTTTGTCGTTTGTTGATTTTTTTTCTGCGCCGGCCGTGACTGTTTCTTCCGATTTGGAATCAGGTTCCAGCTCAAGCACCCTTGGTGGAATCATCAGCACGTTTTCACCGACTTGCACGCCGCTTACTATCTCAACGAAAGTATCGTTAAACGCACCGGTTTGGACCTGGCGTTCCTGGGGCCCATGGTCGGTCGCGATATAACAAACTTTCCTGCCTGAGCGATTTGCAACTACCTGGATAGGTACAATCACAACATCTTCCAATTGCTCAACGAGAATCTCAGCCTTTGCCGACATTCCGGGCCGTAGAAAAGCGTTCGAACCCTCAATGCTCACCTTAGTGGTGTAAACTTTGACGTCGGGACTTAGATAGCCACGTTGCGAATCAGGCAACGGCGCAACGCTGAGCACTTCGCCATACAAAGTTTTATCGGGAAAGGCTTCAGCGGTAATGGTCGCTCGCTGACCCGGGCGCACTTTATCTACCGATGCCTCGTGGACACGTATTTCAACAATCAGATTTGCGGTATTCGGAAGTGATATAATCTTCTGGCGCTGAAAAACCTTGCCCCCTTCCTGAATGGGTCCGGCCTCCCTGTATCTGTAGGAGTCGCCGCTTGTACCATATACGACCAGGCCCGGCGCCGGCGCCTTGATCGTACAGGCGTCAACCTGTTTCTTCCTTCTTTGAACGTCTTCTCTTGACTCGGAGACCTCTTCATCTGCATTGCTCAGCCTTGCCTGGGCCTGTGCCATTCTCGAGCGGGCACGGGCCTCGGTCCGCCTGAGCTCATGTTTGGCTTCCCTGTAGTCACTCAGTAACTGCATCGTTTGTTTTGGAAGACCGTAGAGCTTGTATAATCTCAGAGATTCGTCGTCACTTTCTTTCTGGATCCGATATCGCTCGACGTCAAGCTCAGCACTCTTCAACTCAAGGGTCGAGGCGTAATTCGCATCGTAAAGTTTCTGTGTCCCCGTGAACACATCCGTGGCCTTTTCGAGCTGTCCCCGTGCAAGAAGAATATCATTTTCAGCTTGTTGTTGCGTCTGTAAGGCCTCGCCACCGAGGTTGTTGGCGTCGGCGAATAATTCCACCAGCGTGGCGGTCTCAATCGTGGCGTTAGGGTCTTTAGCCACTATATCGAGGAGTTTCTGCGAGGCGCTCTTGCCCATGAAACTCTGTAGGTCGAGCAGGCCGAATTGAACCGCCAGTTTGGCCGCAGTAATATCGCTTTCGTTCTGGTTTTGCTGAATGTGATAATTCTCCTGTGCCTCGGTAAGCATTGCCTCGTCACTGGCAAGGCCCTTTTCCTCTTCTTTGAGTCTTTCTACCAAACTCGAAGAATCCAACTCCACGAGCAGCTTGCCGGCATCTACATCTTCCTGTGTAATGTAAGTACCTTCGGGAACAATACTAATTATAGTCGCCTCACCGTAAACCTCGGACCTGATATCTATCGTCTGGTTGGCCTTGGTGCTGCCGCTCTCGGTCACTGTGATGGTGAGGTCGTCTTTACGCGCTTCGAATGTGCCTCCCGCCCTGCCGGTATCAGCCGAGGTGGATGATCTCATCCACCCAGAGAACAGAACTACGACCACTGCAATGACTGCTACAAGAAGGATTAGCCAAAACCGCCTGCTCTTACGCGTCTTCGCACTGAGACCCGGCATCCCATTCTCTGTCCCGTTTCGTCTTTTTCCAGACATTACCATCGCTTTATCTCACGACTCATTCCACATACTCTACCTGGCAGCTTGATGCAACTTAGGATATATGATTTTATCGCATCCAGATTGGAATTGCAACTACTTTTTTTCCTTGTTTGGGAGCTGTTTTAGAGTGATTCATAACATTGAACAGCCACGCAGACACGAAGCCCCCGACCCCCTGCAGAAAAACAGGTAAGCACACCCGAGGGTAAACTCCAAATCAAGTAAGCTCACATCGAGGGTAAATTCTGGAGTGATTAAGAATAGTGCGAACAGTAGGTAGAAATGCGGTCATTCAAATGATTACTGGGGGTGGAGGAGAGGATTTCAAGGCCAGGGGGGATATTGTTAAGGGATTTTCGCTTGAATTTTTCTTGAATTGGAATAGGTAATTTGGTATAAATAATATATGTTGTAACATGTGAATTATTGACTTTTAGAACTACAGAATACATTAGGAGGAGTAAAGTTATGTCTGTAAGAATGGCAAGATTGTTAACAGCTTATGTACTGTTGGGATTAATTCTATTATCAGGTAAGACAACACAGGGCAACTGGCTGGAAACTTTCGACGGCGATGAACCCGACCTTGCAACCTGGCAATTTTATCCTTTTCCGGACGTGACCAAAACGTTCACAAATACCATAAAGGCAGATCCCAACGGCAACAAATACTTAAGCATAGATGAGACAAGCTCGGCTGCTGTCGGGGGCTCGCAATTTGGCGTAGCCATTGGCTCCGAGGAGGTATTCACGGATGTCCGTGTCGGGGCAGAAGTAAATGTCACAGGTGGATTGCGGAATTACCATGGACTTGCGGCAAGGGTGACATACTTCATTGATCCCGACGGCTCATTAACCGGCGCGGCCCCCGGTATAGTAGCCAGTACATATTTGATGCTCATCCACTGGCAGGACGGCCCGGCCAACTTCAGATTCGAAGTTTTCAAGACAGTGAACAATCTCACCGACATCATGAAGACCTATCATGAGGAGCCGGTGCCGGGCATTGGCCATGCCCGGAGCTACTATGCCGAGCTGGATGTGGTTGGCTCAGATCCGGTTTATATCACGGGTAGTCTATACGAATATAAGGGCGGCCCCCTGGTGGCGAGAACTCCAACACTTATCGATACGAATGGCGCTGATCCCTGGGAGCACGAGGGACACCATGACGCAATCTACCCGAGCGGCGTGAGCGTTGTCTTTGGTATGAATCAAGATTCCGTGCCGGCCGGATACCATTCCAGTTATGACAACATTTCGTCCGTCTCAGACGGTCCGGCGGCGGTCAATCCCAATCCTGCCGACGGTGCAGCGGCAGTGTCTGTTGATGCCGACCTTAGCTGGCTTGAGGCGGAATTTGCGACTTCACGCGATTTGTGGTTCGGCAAAAAAGGGGCAATGGAAAAGATTGAGCAGTCGCCGGAAGGTGCCGCCTTTGACCCCGGGACACTTGAATTCGGACAAACTTATGAATGGCGGGTCGATCAAATCGGTCCATCAGGTGCTGTCACAGGCCGCAGTTGGACATTTACGGCTGCAGATTGCATGAGCGCTGAGGACTTTGATGCTTATACAGACGACGCGGCTCTTATGGCCGCATGGGTTGACAACATTCCCGATTGGGATTACGTCTTTCTTGCAACGAATTCCGTGGGCAACAATTCTATCCTGTTTGAATTGCAAAATCA
>CAZWME010000573.1:0-4118 GCA_964634515.1 uncultured Pirellulales bacterium
TGTGTGGGTGGTGTTGTTTTTTGTGGCAGAGCGATAAGAAACGTTTCGTTGGCGAGCATCTATTCCCCCAGTTTCAAGATCTTGCCAGGCGCTATAAACCCGACATAATCTGGTCGGATGGTGAATGGGAGATGGATTGGGAGAAGTGGAGAACTCCTGAACTCTTAGCCTGGCTGTTCAACAACGCACCGAATGAGAAGGACCTGGTCATTAACGACCGCTGGGGCAAAGGGATTCGGCACAAACACGGCGGATTCTATACCACCGAATATGGTTCCGGTATGGATGACGACTCCCACCCGTGGGAAGAGAATCGCGGTATGGGTTTCTCTTATGGCTACAATCGCGCCGAAAAGCTCGAAGACTATCGCTCCGCCCAGGAGTTGGTCCTCATGCTGATCGATGTTGTTAGCCGGGGCGGGAATCTCTGCCTGGATATAGGGCCGAGCGCAGACGGCAGGATTCCCGTGATCATGCAGGAGCGACTTCTGCAGATTGGTCAATGGCTCAGAACCAACGGCGAGGCTATCTACGGCACGCGCATGTGGAAGGAGCCTTGTCAGTGGAGTGCCGGTCGTATTCCGAGTATGGAAAGAAAGGAATACATGTCTAAGTTCAACATATTGGAGCAAACGATTGATCCTCCGGAGGGACAGGCCTTTAAGGAAGTACTATTCACCTTTAAGAACAGAAACCTGTATGCGATTACACCTAAGTGGCCCGGCAGAAAGCTAACGTTGAAGGATGTTTCGCCGAATAGTGACACGGAGGTAATATTTTTGGAAACGGGAGAAAAGCTGCCCTGGGAGCGGGATGGCGGCGATTTGGTTATAACTACACCTGAGTTCGATACAAACAGAATGAAGAGTCGATACGCGTATGTGTTCCGGATATCTGATATAGAACGGAGAAAAAATGATTAGAAACTGTGGTTCGATAACTGCCCTGCTTGTGTGCATGGCTATTTCAAACTTTTTTATCTCAGATGATTTACACGCAGATAATCCAAAGGGAATTGAACATATCACCGTCTATCGGGAGAAAGGCCGCTTTGGCGGCTGGCCGGCCAATCATGGAATCTGGTCATGGGGAAATGAAATCTTAGTCGGTTTTAGCCGTGGTTATTATAAATATTTGGGACCAGACCGCCATGCGATTGACCGTGAACGGCCGGAAGAACACCTCTTCGCACGAAGCCTGGATGGCGGCAAAACATGGTCCATCGAGAACGCGGGTGAAAAAGGTGTTATCATCCCTTATGGAGTAGCATTGCATGGCACGCGGCCGCCGCACCTGATTCCCAGGACACCGCTTGACTGCCCGGGGGCAGTAGAATTTACTCACCCTGATTTTGCGATGACACTTCGAATGTTAGATAATAATGTGGGGCCATCCTTGTTTTACTATTCTTATGATAGAGGTAAAGATTGGAACGGCCCGTTTATACTCAAAGTACAAAATATTGATGGGATAGCAGCTCGAACGGATTATATAGTTAATGACAAGCTCGACTGCATGTTATTCTTAACAGCAGCAAAGAAGAACGGCCGAGAGGGGCGTCCATTTTGTGCCAGGACGTATAATGGAGGTAAAAGCTGGAATTTTGTTTCATGGATTGCACCTGAGCCAAAGGGATTTTCAATTATGCCTTCGACTGTTCGTCTGTCGAAAACAAATCTTCTTACCGCAGTTCGCCGACGCGAAAGAAATGGAAAATGGATAGAGATATACATTTCAGAAGATAATGGAAATAACTGGCGCTTCCTGAGCAAACCGGCCCCTGACCTGGGTGAAGGCAATCCACCAAGCTTGATACGCCTCGCCGATGGAAGACTTTGCCTGTCATATGGCTTTCGAGCTAAGCCATTTGGAATTCGCGCACAAATCAGCACCGACAATGCCAAAACATGGAGCAATCCCATTCATTTACGTGATGATGGCGCAGGTAGAGACCTTGGATATGTTCGGTCTGTCCAGCGTTCGGACGGGAAGATTATTTTTGTTTACTATTTTTGTGATAAACAGTCTCCGGAGCGCTATATTGCAGCTACTATTTGGGATGGAAAATAAGATATGAAAAATACAAACAAACCTTTATTATCTCATGCGGAATTACTGGAATTAAAACGATGGAATACACCGACGATCTATAATGGCTGGGAACAGATTACTAAATCGGATGCCGGAAAAGATGCCTTCAATCTGGAAGAATGCCGGGATTTTATGCCGGAAATGGGCCCGATAGTGGGATATGCCATGACTGTTGTGGTAGAGCCGGGTAATCCTGAACACCCCAAACGAAATCCAAAGGCATGGAGTGAGTATCGACGATATATTGCATCATTTTCCGGGCCTAAGATAGTAGTAGTGCAGGACCTGGATAAGCCACGAACATTCGGTTCATTCTGGGGTGAAGTAAACAGCAGTATTCATAAAGCCCTGGGATGTATAGGAACTATCACCGACGGTGCGGTTAGAGACCTTAATGAAATGCATAATGTTGGATTCAAAGCAATTGCAAAGCGTCTGTGTGTCGGACACGCATATAGCCATCCCGTGCGTTGGAATTGCAAAGTAGAGGTATTTGGACGGACCGTTAAACCCGGAGAACTGATCCATGCAGACAAACATGGATTTATTGTTTTACCGAGGGAAGACCAGGCTCAACTACTGGAAGCTGCCCGATTTATGGATTCTAACGAATGCCGGACAATGATAGCGGCCGCAACTAATTCCTCCGGCTTGTCAACAGAGGAAACACTTCAAGCCATTGACAAAGCTTGTGATAAATTCACTATGAACACAGAAGCAAGGTTTAGTGGGTCTGGTCCAAAAGCTTCCGACAATCTGGTGCTCTCATAACAAATATATGGTGTGCTATAAGGAACGTAAGAAGTGTGCTTACCAGTCTGTTATCAAGGGATTTTCCTTGACGTGAAGGTAGATAATTTAGTATAGATAATATTAGTGAATCTTGTGCTCGTGCAGTCGGGTATCTGAGGCTTTGAGAGTATCCAGCGGGTGCACTTTCAATATTTTTATAGGAGGAGCTATTGCGTATTTTGCTTGGCACACAGTTGGAACGGAGACTTGGTGATTTGTAATGAAAATATCTTTTCATACCAAATTAACAATCTGAATTATTTTTCTGAGGAAGGATCATTATGTTTAAGAAACCGATTAAATTAGCTTGTTTTGTTTTAATGTTGAGCCAGGTATTAACAATCGCAGGCAATGCTGCCCAGAAGCCTAATCTTATTGGCTGGTGGAAGTTTGAAGGTGACTTACTGGACTCTTCCGGTCTGGGTAATGACGGCACCGCTGAAGGCGATCCTACTTTTGTAGCCGGTAAGATTGGCTCGAACGCCCTGGAGCTTGACGGGGACGATTATGTTGTAATCGATGGCGTGGCAGACGATGTAACGAGTAACGATATTACGTTCAGCGGATGGGTCAAAACCACAGATACCCATGGACTGTGGTTGTCCTCCAACGGTGCATCCGGCGCCAATGTGAACAAGGCCCTTTGGAGTATTGAAAACGGACAGGCGGCCTTGTATGACGGGCCGAACAGTGCCTATGAGGGTTCCTCAAGTACAAATGTCAGTGATGGTCTCTGGCATATGCTGACGTATGTCAGGAACGGTTCAACAGGCTATATATATGTTGATGGAGTTCAGGAAAACACACACACAGCCGAGTTCAACTTCAGCCCAACCGACCGGTGGTCAATAGGAATGGAATGGGATGATCTTTCTGCGGGCGACTTTTTAATCGGGACACTGGACGATATTCGCATCTATGACCGAAGCCTCTCGGCGGATCACATATCGGATTTGTTTAACGGAATCGAGCCTGCATTCGTGAAGGCCGAGAAACCCGAGCCGGTCGATGGTGCTATGCTTTCGGATACATGGGTCAGCCTTGGCTGGACCCCGGGAGATACCGGCGCTTCACACGATGTATATTTTGGCGAAAATTTCGACGACGTCAATAACGGTACGGGCGATACTTCACGTGGCAACCAGACCTCGATGTATTTTGTTGTGGGTTTTCCCGGATTTCCTTATCCGGATGGTCTCGTTCCGGGTACAACATACTACTGGCGAATAGATGAG
>CAZWME010000574.1:0-4112 GCA_964634515.1 uncultured Pirellulales bacterium
CAAAAAGTTAAATTGTCAGCAGCGAATAACACCTCTTAAAAAAATCTTTGAACAGGAATGCGAGTGTTCATCAGTTAAAGTTCCCGGCAATATATCCTAAGAGGTCATTTACAATAATATCCATGGTGGTGCACAGGCGATATTCTTCAAGCTCTTCACTCAACGGTCTTACAGGCCACCGCCATTTTCTTCCCAGGTCTCTCTTTTAACGACCCAGATACCGGTTTGATAGGGTGTTTGCGTGGCGTGCTCAGGTATCCATAGTTTGGTCTTATGCCAGCTTTCGACATGGCCGTCATAGAAGGCAAGATTGGCAGAGTCATTATGGCGATACATGGTTGGTCCGCCACATCCGGCGGCCTTGTAGTCATTGACAGTGCCATCCTGACCCAACACGTCCCAACCATCGATATAATTGGCCCCCCGCCACTTACTCCACCAGTCGTGCGCTTCGTTGAAGTGCAGTTTGCGGGCGGGCTGTTTGACGGTTGACATCTTGTAAGCCAATCTGGTCAGGTCCATGGTGGCAGTCCATGAAGGGCTACCTACCGAAGGATACCAGTCTTCGATATTGAAACCGTAGCTGACAAGGGTTCCCCCTTCGTTGCCACTTTCAATGTCATAGGCGTGGGCCCAGGCTTTCTGTTGATCAGAGGGGCACTTGTATTTCTTTGGGGTTTGAACGGACGATAGACCCGGCTCGGATCCTTCGTAGCCGATGTATTTGCGGAAATCCGGATTACCCGTCCATATGGATCCCGCCGGGTTGGAGGAGTCGCGGCAAGGCACACCCCAGTCATCAAAATTGGTTGCGTATAGTTGGTTTGCCAGGGCAATGCTATGAAGGTTGTTGGAGCATACCATCTTGCGTCCCTGATCCCGGGCCAGGTTCAAAGCCGGCATTAAAATGGCCATCAGAATGGCAATGACCGCAATCACAACGAGGAGCTCGATTAATGTGAATGCTCCTGATTTACTCATGGCCTGTCTCCTTATATGGTTTATTACTATATCCTACACTGCGAAGGTGTGTAAGTCAACCGGAAAATCCGAGAGACAAGAATAAGGCCCAAGCGGCGCGGAAGAAGAGAAAAAAGCAAGATAACGCGCAGGGGCTTTATGACGAACAAATGTTAAAAAAGGTTTAAAATGTGTCCGGCCTATATGTCAACACCCATGATTAGAAAGAATGCCTGGTCTTTCTGAGTCGCACCGACAATTCTCGGTTGTCCCGGTCGAAGAACAAGTTCGCTGGACACTTCAAACTTCGTTACTATTCCTTCTTGCTCCTCTGTTTCACTTTCTGAGGACAAAGCACCCTCTGAGATGATTTGTTTGAAGTCAAAACTGACCGCTATTCTGTCCATGTCGATGATTTTAGGTATAACCCGAAATGAAACGTGGTTTTCTCTTTCTTCATGCTCGCCCCTCTCCTCATCGGGAATCTTCCTTTTTTCCTCTACATTTTCCTCCGTGCTCATTTCTGCGGCAGATTCATTGGCCACAGCCAACTTGACAATAGAAATCAACTCTCCACCTTCATCTTCACGAATACATTGCATAATCTTGTCCAAAGATATCGAGTTCAGAGTTTTGATGTTTAACCGACCAGTGATTTCCTTCAATACCTCAAGTTCAACTGTCACTAAAGAGGCTTCCACCGAAATCGTGGCACCGGCAAACCGTTCCCGGGCTTCATTCTCAGCATGCTCGGCTACTGAAGTATTGGCTGAAGGCACAAAGTAAATGAGCATTATGACCGATACAGCAAGAATAAGAGCTTTCAGTTTTCCTGCCATGATTTTTTCCTTTCATGATTGAATAAACTTAACTTTTAATAACTGTCAAAACGGTATTATAACAACAAATTTACAGAAATCCGTGTCTGTGGAGCAGGCAGCCGGACAATGTTATGCCGAGGCCGTCGAGAATCAGCACAATGGCAGTGTATAAAACTCGACGGTCTTTGTAAGGCTCGGAGGGTGCGAAGGCCCGGGTCAACACCTCGATTGGAGCCGGGACGTTGCGTTCCATATGTTTCTGGTCCAAACGCTGCCGAACCGCTTTGAACAAATCGCGTTTGTGCTGCAATGCATTGTTCTCTTTCTCGAGTAATTGGGCAGTCTCGAAAAAACTCTGAAAATCTGCCTGCTGTTTTTTAAATTCTTCAACTAAAAGCTGCTCCTCATATTTTATCTGGGCAAGCTGGAGATCCAAAGTTCTCAAATCCTCTTCGTAATCGTGAGCACTGTCAGAAGTGATTGTTGCTGGCACTTCAGGCACATTTTTGGGCCGGTTGCTCCACTGTTCATCCAGTTGAGCCTCTCGCAGTCGAAGCAATTCTTTTGCGAATTCCATGTCTTTATTTGCCCGAATGATTTCCGGATTGTTTGGTTCAAGTTCACTGGTTGCAATGCTGTGTTGAATAGTCCTCACCTTTATATCCAATGAACGCCAGTCCACATCCTCATGGTATTTAGGTTTCTTTTCCATTTGGACAGTAGAATCAACCGGTACATCATTTCGTTCGGGAATAATCTCCTGCTTCATCAAATCTTCCAATTTCTTCCGCTTCCATTGCGAGACAGCAATCTTCTGTTTAATTTCGTTAAGACGAGCTTGTGTACTATCCAAACGAACCCTCCTGCTTGAGATAAGTTCCTGCGGAGTTTCTGTGCCGAGCGATTTGCGAAGCTCAGCAGTGATCGTCTCCCGCCCACGGATTTCATTTTCTAAAGATTTGTACTGGTCAACAAGTTCTTTATAGAGCTCATCCTTAGTCGCATCAGACTTTTCCCCATTGTATTTGATATATTGGTCTAAAACAGTATCCACAATAATTCTGGCATCTTCGGGGCTGGAGTCTGTAAAGATAACGTCAATTATCTCGGTTTTAGGTCGAGGTTGAATTGAAAGAAAATTCCTGAGTCTTTCCACGGGTGGGGCATGTGGTTTTCCTCGCAACTTCTGAATTAGCGATTTTGGAGGCTCCTTGTACCATTGTGTATCCTGAACTGCCTGCTGATCCAACACGCGTTGAAGTACTGTCGAACCCCTCATAATAGAAACCTGGGTGTTCACAAATGATTCATATAAGGGAATCATTCCACTATCCTCTGTTCGGAAGACCAGATGCGGGATAATAGGCCGAACCCGCACTTCTGCTTCAGCCCGGTATTCAGGAATTATCCGAGTCCAGATGGCGGCGATCACCAGAGCAGCCACCAGAAAAAAAATACAAAACAAAAGAATTAGTTGTCGTATCATTATGACGCCTCCTGTTAGTGTAGTGCTTTGGAACGCCTCGCTACTTAATAAGATTATATACTCCTGAATGCTACCAGGCAAGCAAAATCAAACGTACGCCGATTATATAAAAGACCCTGAGCCAGAATCCATAAATGAAAAAACCGGATTCCCGCTCCTTCGCCCTTGCTCAGGACAGGTTTCGCGAGAATGACAAAATGTAACAATCACTCTTTAGAAACGGCACTATTTCAGTGAAATATTAAGATTTACCGGCAGGCCCTTATCCGGAGCAACCAGGAAGTTTGTAACCTTATATCTCAACTCGGCCTGTTCGGCCTTGCCATCAACTTTTGTCTTTACTATTGTGACGGCATTGGCGGGGAATTCCAGTTTCTGTCCGCCCTGTCCGAGATTCAGCACCTGGATGTCAATATCGGAATTATTTGTAATCTCAAACCATATTGTATCGCCCCGCCTGAGGTAAGGTTTATCAATCAGAACGGCTTTCTTGAAAATTGCGTGAAGATAGTTTGGTTTGCCAATTAACTGATTCTGGAACCAAACCGCCGTCCTGCCTGCAATTAAACCTTCTCTTAGGGCTTTTATGCTCTTTTCTTTAGCAAAAACAAGCGTCATCGGCCTGTGAATTTCAGATGTCATTTCAGTTCCAACCATAGGCTGGTGTATATCGGAATTTCCCATCATAGTCAGGTTCTTTTCAAGAGCCCACTTATGCGCATCCGGATAGTAAGAGCTACCATTTACAACCTCAATTCCCTGCAACAATAAATTTTCATATAATTGAGTATGTATATCAAACCAACCCTTGAACTTGGGTTTCCAGCCGGGATGATTCCAGAATA
>CAZWME010000575.1:0-4110 GCA_964634515.1 uncultured Pirellulales bacterium
TTAACCAAAAAGCAGAAAGAAGATAAAGTAAAGGCCTACAAGAAAAAGCTTGGTATTGGTGATGATTCAGGCCCGAAATCAGATAGAGAGAATACCAACAAAACCAAAGAACCTCCTGACACCTCCCAATAATATTTACCCAATTTGGGCGGTTGGCAAAGCGGTGCTTGCCCGTCTTCGGCGGGACATGCCCAATTAATTTAGTCGGGCTTCTCAGGCAGCTTTTCTATCTCCATACGGGCTTTTTCGATATTCACACCGAGATTCACCAGGACCTGAGACGCTATCCCTTCGCTTACCCGCAGCAGGCCAAGCAAAATGTGCTCTGTGCCGATGTATTCATGATTAAGGTTCCTCGCCTCTTCGACAGCGTATTCTATAACCTTTATAGCGTTTTGCGTTTGCGGGATTTTGCCCTCGGCTACTGCATCCTTTCCACCCTTGCTTTTGAACAGTTGCTCCACTTCGGGCAGCATTTTATCTATATCAACGCTAAGATTCTTAAGAACCTCGGCACCTGTTCCTCCTTCCTTAACCAGCCCCAGAAAGATATGTTCTGTTCCTATATATTGGTGGTTAAATATCTGAACCTGCTCGTTGGCAATCGCCATAACCTTACGTGCTTTATCGGTAAAACGTTCAAACATAACTCATGCCTTTCCGCAAAAGAATATGCTTTGATTTTTACATATCTGCTATCTCTATAGCTGAACTTGGAATATGGCCCCGCTCATATTGACGGTCCGCCCTGCTGTTGTTTCGGTATTGTCGGTTTTTTCGGATTAACTGCAAGGTAGTCACTTATGTATTTATTAAGCTGGGTTTTAACTGCCTGTCTTATTGCAGAGTCTTTGCCCCTGCCGACATAGTGGCCGCTGTCCCAGCAAATACCCTCGGTATAGCCGTAGTTTCTCGCAAGGGTCGCATCTTCGATATGGGCAATCCGAAAGCAATACAGATACACATCTTTGTAGGCCGGGTCTTCAAACGCAACCACATATACCGACAGGCGCGGACGGCCGGGTATTGTTTCCAGCTCATCCTTTGTAAATATTTTTATTTCTGAATTTTCCAGCTCAAGCTCAACGTCTTCTTCAAACTGCTCCTTCAATTCTTCTTCGGCCGATTTGGTCTGTGCAATGATATCTACGAATATATAGACTCCTTCAGAGCCGCGAATACGCATGCGTAATTCTTCCCGGTACTGCTGTTTTTCTGCAGCTATTGTTCTTGCCGCCAAAAAAACGCTCAAACAAACCAGCGTTGCTGTTATGAAGTAAATCCAAAACCTTTTCGCTTTCATAATATCACCTTTCCAAAATGGCTTTTCGCAGAATACCTTGACCATCCTATCAATTGCCTCTCATAATTCAACCAAATCCACAAGCATTTTGCTTTTGAAATAGGTTCGACAAGCTCAGGGCAGGCTTTGATTGGGTTTAAATTGGGTTTGTTTGGCTTTTTTTTGGGGCCCATATTCGCTATTTCTTCATAAATCTTTGTATTTACAGACTTTGCATCAATTTTTACCCTTTCGACAAATTGGCTTTGGATTGGCTTTGGATTGGCTTTAATTGGCTTAAATTGGCTTTGAATTGGCTTTGTTGTCTGAATTACCAAATGTCCAACATACACGTATTTACTTGTCATAAAAGAGCTTACGTTAATTTTAGCCGACTTGACTTTGGCTTTGTTTTGCATAAAAAGGTGTGTTGGAAATATGTTATAATAGAGTGAGACAAATCGTCTTAAGCGCCTAAAGTGCCTAAAGTGAACTAAAGTTGTATTCTCGATGCTCATACTTTGATAATCCCACTAAGGATTTTCCGTTTCACTACAATATTGACTTCGCCAAAAGACAGCCCCCGACCCCCGGCAGAAAAGCAAGTAAGCACACATGGAGGGTAAACTCCAGCGTATAGCGTATTGAGCCTTACGTATTTCATGTCACAGATCTCATATTTCGTGTTGTTCGTGAGGGCAGAAAAAGACTGCCTCTATAATTAGATGAGTGTGCAGTTTTGAGTCGAAAATTTGGCTATTATTTTTGACTCGATGTTCGTAACTCTTTGTAAAGAAAGGAGATAAAAATTTTGGAAATATTTTATTTTTGTTTTTAACAGTGAGCGTTTTTTAACGAAAATTCTTAGAATTTTCGTTCGTATCTCGTATCTCGTGAAGCGTATTGCGTAGTATTGACGGTTTTGAAGCTGACGAAATTCCTTATTTGTGTTAGAGATCGAGGATTTGGGGGGTGTTTTTTAGCGTTTTTTGTCGAAAATTATTCAAGACAAAAGACGCAAGACTTAAGACTCAAGATGATGGAGTTTATTCGAGATTCGAATTATTATTTATTCTTGAACATTCTATATCAATAGTGTAATTATTCTTTAGATTAAGCGATCGAGCGAGCAACTTTGGGATTTATGTTTTCAGGATTATGATGCGTTTGGTGCAAAAACGCGTGATGCGCGGAAAGTGGAAAAAATTCGGGATGTTATGCGGAAACCATATATACATAGTTATGGTTGAAAAAACATGGATTGGAAAACATTCATATCAAACATAATAGACTCTCTCGCATGGCCTGCCCTTATTGCGTTCATCGTATGGCAGCTTAGAGATAATATCGCTTCTCTATTACCACGTCTGAGAAAATTCCGACACAAGGATACAGAACTGGAGTTCGCAGAAGGCGTAAACGAGCTAGTCAAGGATCGCGAGATTGAAGGCGTAGATAAAGAACCTCAGAAAGAGAAAAAACCTGAACTCCGAGACCAATTTGATTTTCTGGTTAAGTTGGCCGATATCTCACCGAGATCCGCTGTTCAGGAGTCTTTCCGGGTACTTGAGCGAGCAACAGAGAATGCCGTTATTAAAGCTTATCCTGATCTTGACACACGGAAGTTCCGTAGTCCTTTACATATGCAGCAACTCCTCAAGGATAAAGTCCTATCCAAGCAGCAATTTCACGAATTCAATCAATTACGTACATTAAGGAATAAAGCTGCTCATGCTCCAGAGTTTAAATTACATGGAATGCCAATAGAGGGATACATTGACATCGCTCTTTCGTTAGCAAATAGTTTAGAATCATACGAACCATAACATCCGGCTCAAGATGGACGGCGTGAACACCGCCACTTAGCCAGCCCGTTAGGGAACGAATATGATATCAAATGAGTATGGACTTCGGGCAAAGGGGTGTTATACGGACGCTCAGAGAGATCTGGCGTCTTATACGGAAACTATATATACATAGTTATACGAAAGGAGAATATGAACGCTATCAATATAACCCTAAATATTGTTTCATACATTGTCCTTTTTGGGTTTAGTTTAGTTTTTGGCCTTCTAGATAGGCCAGCCGCAATGGGCCTTGCAATTGTCGCTGGTTCTCTGGGGTTGGCATTTTTGAATATTGATAAAATAAAAAGATTCAAAGGAGCTGGTTTTGAAGCAGAAATGCAAGAAAAGATTGAAGCCATTATTGAAAAAGAAACCGAAACAGAGTACAATGAAACTATTGGTATCTATGGATTTAATATCGAAGATTATGTAACTGATGAGAAAAGTCAAAAAGTGATTAGAGCATTATTCAACCCTACATATACCTGGCGATACGTCGAAGGCATTTCTAAGGAATCTGATTTGCCAATGGCTGAGGCTTCAGAAGCTCTAAATAGGTTGTTGAGTAATAGCTTAGTGAGTTCCACAAAAGGTGATCATGGCACACTATGGTGCTTAACGGCTATAGGAAGAAATGTACTTAGAAACATAGAAACTGAATAACCAATCGTTCAAATGGACTCGCTGATTTTCGCCACTTAACTTAATGTTAGGCGAGGCAGAACAGAAAGTCAAAGAACTGTTAGCATACTGCAAAGGGAACAAACGATATGAAAGTTAAATACGCTACCATCATAGTTCAGGATATGGAGGAGTCCGTTAAATTCTACAAAGAAGCCATGGGATTTGAAATAGATAGCCAACATAAACCTGTACCTGGAGTAGTCATCACATTGATGAAAACGAAAGGTGACGCGATGGTTGAACTCATAAAAAACGCAACAGATGACATTGGTCTATATTCGGTAGGAATGGACGTTG
>CAZWME010000576.1:0-4109 GCA_964634515.1 uncultured Pirellulales bacterium
CCGCAGATATTGAAACCAAATCTATTATCATGACTGCCGATGTCGATGGCGAGCCCTTGGGGCTCGCAGCGGCTGATGGCCATCTTATAGTCAGTACAGATAAGGGTACTATCTACTGTTTCGCAGGCAAAACTTCAAAGAAGACTGTTGAGATAAGACCGAAACCGAAATCATCTGTTTACGGAAAAAACCGGCTATACGCCAGAGCCGCCGCAGAGATTATCAAAAAAACCGGAAAAACCAAAGGTTATTGTCTCGATATAGCTTGTGGGCAGGGCCGCCTTGCTTATGAACTGGCCAAACGTACGGACCTGAATATTTATGCTCTCGAATCTGACCCTGCAATGGTCAAAAGAGCGAGAAAATTACTCGATGAAGCTGGGCTTTACGGCAGGCGTGTAACTGTCCTGCAGCGGGACTATGCAAAGACAGAGTTGCCCAACTACTTTGCCAACCTGATTGTATCGGGCGCTTCTGTCAAAGAGGGGGCTGATGATTTACCGGAAAAAGAGATTAATCGAATTCTAAGGCCCTATGGCGGTTCTGCATGTCTTGGTAAACCGGGCGAAATGTATTTGACTGTTCGCGGCGGCCTCGAAGGTGCCGGCAATTGGACGCACCAGTATGCCGATCCCGCAAACACAAACTGCTCTCCTGATGAGCTTGTTAGAGGGCCCCTGGGTGTGCTGTGGTTCACTGACAATGATTTTGAAATGCCTTCCCGTCATGGACGCGGGCCTGCGCCGCTTTGTCTTAATGGCCGGCTTTTTGTTGAAGGTTTACACAGCCTGCGTGCTCTTGACGCATATAACGGACATGTCATCTGGGAATATCCTCTCGAAAACATATTAAAGGCATATGACCAGGAACACCTGATGGGAACGGCCGGGACTGGAAGCAATTTATGTTTGACTACTGAAGGTCTCTATGTGCGCAAAGATGGAAAATGCCTGCAACTGGATCCCGCTGCCGGTAAACTGATTGCCGAGTTTCCTGCTCCTGAGCATCCGCAAGGCAGACAAAGCACCTGGGGATATATTGCCTGCAAGAACGAAACTTTATTTGGCACACTGGCCGATACAGAGCACATCGTTAAGTATCGCTACGGAAGAAGCGATATGAGTACGCAATTTACGCAATCTGTTCTTCTGTTTGCGATGGATACGAAAACAGGTAAGCTTAAGTGGAGCTATACTCCACAACATTCAATCCGCAATAACTCTATCGCTGTCGGAAACGGCAACGTCTATTTTATCGATGCGCTGTTAGATTTACATGACCGTCCGGATTACTCGAACAAACAACAAAGAATTCAAAAGACCCAAAATACGGACAAGATCTCTAAAACAGAAGGGACACTTATCGCATTGAATATGAACGATGGCGAAGTTGTCTGGACGTCATCGGAAGATATTTACGGCACTATGCTTGCTTTAAGTCAAAAGCACGATATTTTGCTGATGGCCTATCAGGACACACGCTTCAAGCTGGTTTCGGAAGTTGGCGGCAGAATGTCTGCTTTCCGAGCCTCAAATGGAAAACGACTTTGGGATATTGAGGCCAGCTATGCCTCGCGGCCCATCCTTAATGACTCGACTATCTACGCCCAGCCTGGGGCATGGGATCTTCGTACCGGTCTTAAAAAAGATTTTAATTTTGAGCGTTCTTATGGCTGCGGTATCATCGCCGGAGCCAAGAACTTACTGGCTTTCCGTTCGGCTACAATTGGATATAGAGATCTACTGTCCGGCGAAGGGACCGAAAACTATGGCGGCATACGCCCGGGGTGCTGGATTAATACAATTCCCGCTGGCGGCCTGCTTCTTGTTCCGGATGCGACCGCTCGGTGCATATGCAGCTATCTTATCAAAGCCAATATTGCTTTACAGCCGATGCAATGATGTTGCGACCTATAGTTTCCAGCCCTGTCGGTATTGGCGTTTGATGAGCTTGTCGGCTTCAGCGCAGTTAGTGGCTTTAAGTTTCCCGGCGTCCCAGTCCAGCTTCTTTCCGGTTCGCAGTGCGACATTACACAGCAGGGCCGCTTCGGTCAGTGCGCCCGAGTAGTCGAAATTGCACGTAGTAGGCCCGCCCGTCTTGCAGGCCTCAACCCATTCGCGGTGGTGGCCGATGGAATCCGGGATGAATGGGTCAGGCGGCTGGAAATCTACAAATTTATCTTCAGGCAGCAACTGGTGTTTATTGTAATCGGAAATCAACATTCCTTTTGAGCCGATGAACAGTACGGCGCTTCCCCACTTCGGGATTTTCTTTTCATCCATAAATACAGGATACGGACCGCCATTGTACCAGGTCAATTTAACCGCCGGCAGATTGCCGCGGGCGGGGTATTTCTGTTTAGCAATGGTCCACTTGGCGGCGCTGTCGGGATGGACGGGGCCTTCGGCTTCAATGCTGGTCGGGTGCTGCAATTTCAGCGCCCAGAATGCCAGGTCGCAGTAGTGGCAGAAAAAGTCGCCTAATTGGCCGTTTGCGAAGTTCCACCAGTAGCGCCATTTGAACGGAGCGTAAGCCGGGTTGTAAGGCCGGTAAGATGCCGGTCCCAGCCACAGGTCCCAGTCGAGCGAATCCGGCACATCGGGGTGGTCGGTGGGGGCGTTGGGCTGCGACATGTTCGTTGGTTTAGGCGGGCCGTTGAAGTTTGCGGCCAGCCATATATGTACCTGGCGCACCGTTCCTATGGCACCTGTTTGTACGAGCTCCACTGTGCGACGATAGTTATTGCCGGCATGAATCTGCGTTCCCATTTGCGTAACGAGCTTCTTCTCCTTCGCGGTCTCAGCCATTACTCTCGCTTCGTACACGTTATGAGTGAGGGGTTTTTCACAGTAGCAATGCTTGCCGAGCTTCATGGCCATAACTCCGGCTGGGGCGTGTGTATGGTCGGGCGTCCCAATGACCACCGCGTCGATTTGATTGTGAATCTCATCGAGCATTTTTCGGAAATCTTTGTATTTTTTGGCATTGGGGAATCGCTCGAAGGTCTTAGCCGAATGCTTATGGTCAACATCACACAGGGCAACGATGTTCTCGCCCGCGACGCCGTTTACATCCGCAGCGCCTCGGCCGCCGACACCGATGCAGGCAATGTTCAATTTTTCGTTGGCCTGGAAACTGCGCACGAACCGGCTGTTTGCCAAAATGATAAGGCCTGTGCTGCTCAGGGCTGCCTTGTGCAGGAACGCACGACGAGTGATAAGGTTTGTTTGTTTCGAAGCACTGTTTTCTGAATCTGATTTTGGACTCATCGAATCCTCCTTTACTTTTCTTTTACACCCGGTGCTGTATTTTCGGGGGTTGTAATGCCCGGGGGCAGTTCCATTATCTTAAAATTGCGGAAGTGAATTTCGGCGCCTTCGGACTCCAAGCAGATGTAGCCTTTTTTGACTGATGCTTTGCTGATGCCGTTTACGAATTTGCCGTTCACCGACAACTTTACGGTTCCGTCAACGGCAACGACAACGTATTTGTTCCACTGGCCTTTTCCTTTGCAGCGGTTTTCGAGGGACTTGCTGCGGGTGCCGCGCGGATTGTCCGGGACAGTTTTTATACCTACTTCAAAGACTTCACCGTGAACGTAGGCGATTGGGGGGAGTGTGCCGTCGCTGCGTTTGTGTTGATTTACCCAATCGAGTTCCAGCATTTGTACCTCGAGTCCCATTGGCAGCCGCCTGCCTTTGGGCACGGTTCCCTGGCTCCAAAGGAACACGCCGGAATTACCACCGGCCTCCATGTGCCTCCATTCGATTTGCAGGACAAAATTCTCGTACTGCTTTTCAGTGCGCATGACCCCGATGGGATGGCCGGTGCAGATTATCATGCCGTCCCGCACGGACCAGGTGTCCTTATCCGTGTTCACATTAACCCATCCGGAAAGGTCTTTGCCGTTAAAGAGTTTTTTGAACATCAGAGGTTCGGCGGCTTGTGTAAGAGTATTTCCGCACAGAAGAACAATTGTGATGCACGTTAGCAACTTAACTTGGTTTTTCATGATGTTTCCTCCAAATATTGTTTCTGGTTCATTGAACATTTGTTAAGCACTCTAAGAGATAATAGCATAATTGGCTGTAATTTCAAGCATTTAAGAT
>CAZWME010000577.1:0-4105 GCA_964634515.1 uncultured Pirellulales bacterium
GAATGATGGGGCCTTTTTTATTGGTTATTTTCGGTTACGATTACTTGGATTTCACTTCCTGGTACTTCATTAAGAATGACAACTTTCAGAGGTCTTTTTTAACAGGCCGTTTTGCTGATTATTAAAGGTTTACAGTTTAAAAAATTTTGGTTTCGGCACGGTCGATTCTTTGATATTGTATTGTGTGGAAGTCGGACGTTAAATGTCAGGGAATAAGAAAGTGAGGTCAGATATGGATTGTCCGGTATGTGGTAAATCGATGAAGGAGGAAAGTTTTGGTGATGTGCGGGTTGATGTTTGCAAGAACGGGTGCAAAGGAATATGGTTTGACTGGCGAGAGTTGAAGGAGCTGGATGAGGTTCACGAGGGTGCCGGGGAGGCACTTGAAGAGGCATTAAAAAGTCCTCGGGTCAATGATACCGGTCGCGGGCCGTTGAAGTGCCCGAAGTGCGGAATAACGATGCATGCACACAAGTACAGCAGCGCCAAAGAAGTTAATGTGGACGAATGTTACGCCTGTGGAGGGTTCTTCCTTGATAGCGGAGAGCTGCGAGAGATAAGAGAAAATTATATGAGTGGCGAAGAAAGAGATGCATATATCCAGAAGCTTGTGGCTGATACACCTATGGCTGGAGAGGGTGAGAAAGCCGGACTTAGAGCCGAAGCGTGCCGGATGTTCGGCGGTCTCCTTGGCAGAAGATGGCCTTTCATTTGGCCTTGAGGTGGCTTTTATTTTATGGATTGGTTGATAGAGGTAAAAATGAAGAATTTGAAGGTGTCGATCTTAATTATTCTGTTTGGATTGGCTGTTTGTGGGTGCAGGAAAGAAAATGTGGGTGTGGAAAAAGCACAGACGACAGAAGAAAAAACAAGAAAGGAGGCCATTATGGGTATTACAATACAATGGCTGGGTCATGCGAGCTTCAGGATTTGTTATGAAGATAAGGTCATATATATTGACCCATGGAAAATGAAGGAGTCGGCAGGCGATGCGACGCTGGTGCTTGTAAGTCACAGCCACTATGACCATTACTCGCCGGAAGATATTGCCAGGGTTAGCGGGCCGGATACGAAACTGATCGCATCGGCTGATGTAATTGCAAAAGCGAAAGCAGGAGAGGCAATTCTGCCCGGGCTGACGGTCGCATTGGATGGTATTTGGTTAAAAGGTGTGGCTTCGTACAATCCTGATAAACAATTTCATCCTAAAGCGAACAACTGGGTCGGTTTTGTCATCGAGATTGGGTCAAAGCGGATTTATTACGCGGGCGATACCGACCTGACAGAGGAGATGAAGGTCCTTGAAGATATCGATGTGGCGCTGCTGCCTGTGGGCGGTACATACACAATGGACGCGAAAGAGGCGGCCGAGGCCACCATGCATATAAAGCCGAAGCTGGCCATACCCTATCACTGGGGTGACATTATCGGCGGCCGAGGTGATGCCGAGCAGTTCTCCGAGTCAGCAGAGTGCGAGGTGAAGATTTTGGCGCCGGGAGATACTGTCAGTTTTTAATAGAAAACCGGTTGGGGCTAAATGGAGAAAAGTTATGGTAACTAAAAAAACGTCGCCGTGGTTTTTGTGGCCTTTTGTGACGGTATGGAATTTATTAGCCCTGGTACTGAATATAACCGGTCGTGTGTTGGCAGGAGTATTGGGTTTGGGATTGATGATTGTGGGAATTGCTTTTACTATGACGGTCGCCGGTGCGCCGGTTGGTATTCCGTTTGCAATTCTTGGTTTACTGCTGATTATTCGGAGCATTTTTTAAGAGTCGGCCTGAAAATGCTGTAGCGGCCTTCCGGCTGTTTATTTGTGGGGCAGTTCGAGCGTTCTTCGGCAGCGGGGGCATTTGACTTTTTTGGATTTGAAATTAGGTGGTATTTTCAATTTTAAGCCGCATGCGCATGTCAGGAATATAAATTGATTTACCCTTCGCATAATATCGCCGACCTGCCGCATCTGGGTTTCCGTGCGCTGCTGTTTTTTGGCCTTAACATCAGCTTCTCGCAATGCAATATCCTCTTTGGTCAGGGCGGCAACGGGGACGACTGTTTTTGTTTTGGTTACGTTCGTAAATGCCTCAGAATAGTCTTTGAAAGATGCGCCGTGGGTCATATTGCGCAGAATCTTAACTCTTTCGGAAATCGGCGGATGTGTGCTTGTCAGATCGGATAATTTCCTCTGTTTTTTTTTCTTGAAGGGGTTGGCAATATACATCGGTGCGGTAACTTTGTTGACAGAAGCTAATTGGGGTGATGGGTCATTGGCAATTTTCTCAAGGGCGCTTGCGAGGCCTTCGGGGTAGCGGGTTAATCTGGCGCCGCCGGCGTCGGCGAGATATTCACGTCTTCTCGATAGTGCAAAGTATAACAAGTATGCCATTATCGGCGCCAGGATTGCGGCGACTATCGCCACTATCATCATAACAAGCTGTGCCTGGCCGCCGCCTTTGCCGCCTGAGGAGTATCTGCGGCGAGAGCCCATCGAGCTGTAAAACATACCACGCAGAAAGACCTGTGATAGTAAGACAATAGAGCCGAGCATTATGCCGGCGAGTGTTATAAAAAGGATATCACGATGGAGGATATGGCTTATCTCATGCGCGATGACGCCCTGCAGCTCGTCTCGGTTGAGCCGGCCTAAAAGACCTGCGGTTACGGCGACCGATGCGGATTTTGGGCTTCGGCCGGTCGCAAAGGCGTTGGGGGCGGGGTCGTTGATGATATAAATTTTGGGCATTGCAGGCAGGCCTGCGGCAATTTTCATTTCTTCGACTATGTTGAACAACTGAGGATGCACATCGTGTGTGACTGGTTTGGCCTTGCTTGCTGCCAGAAGGATCTGGTCGCCGCTCGAAAAACTTATCAATGTAAGCACGAGCCAAATTGCTGTTGCAATTATCAGGCCAAAGAAACCGGCTTCGGGGCTGCCGTCAAAGAAAGCCATACCAATGACAAAGCCCAGGAGCATAAGTACGACTGCCATTACCACCATCAGGACGATGGAGCTTCTCTTGTTGGCTCTAATAAGTTCCCACATAGTTTGTGATTTATAGTCCTGCTAATGACACTTACAAACAAGTTTGAGAGCGCAATACTTCCTGTCGACGCCCTAAACAAGCTTGGGGGTGCCGCTGAAAAATTCTATTAATAATACAAAGCTAAGAGCACCTAACAAAATGACTCTGCATTCAAACGGCTTATTTTGCCTCTGGACGGCGTCAGGCTGCATCGACCATCCTCGGATGGCCTGCTTCGCCTTCCTTGCCAGATGCGAAAACGCTCGTTTTCGGTGCTACGATTCATTTTGTTAGGCACTCTAAATAATAATTAAAAGCTTACCTTCGGGACTTCACGCTCGGCGGCAATTTCAATCTCGAAGAAATCACGTTTGACAAACTTGAACATACCGGCGACGATGCTCGAAGGGAACATCTGAATCTTGTTGTTGAAGAACAAGACCTGGTCGTTGTAGCTTTGCCTGGCAAAAGAGATTTTGTTCTCAGTGCTGGTCAGCTCTTCCTGAAGGGACAGGAAATTCTGATTTGCCTTTAAGTCGGGATAATTCTCAACGACCAGCATGAATTTGCTGAGAGCTTCGCCGAGAGCACCTTCGGCTTTTGAGGCGTCGCTGACTGTGTTGGCTCCCATGGCCTGGCTTCTTGCATTTGTAATGGCCTCAAAAGTGTCACGCTCGTGCTTCATATAGCCTTTTGCGGTTTCGACAAGATTGGGAATCAAATCGTGCCGGCGTTTTAGCTGGACGTCAATCTGAGACCAGGCATTTTCGACCTGATTTCGCAGGCGAATTAAAGCGTTGTAGATGCCGATGGCAAAAAGAATGAACAGGATCGGACCACCAAGCAAGACCAGGATAAGAATAACGAGCGGAACTGTCATAGGTTTTCTCCTTTTATTGAAGGTCTTTAGCCTGTTTTATGATTTCAATTTCTTCATTACTAATGCCACGACAAGAACAACAGCAGCGACGATGATTAATATAATGCTAAATTTACCCATGATTTTCTCCTTTCATTAAATACGTTTAAACCTTCTGCAAAACACATAAATATATATTTTACAATGAGTTATGCTCATTGTT
>CAZWME010000578.1:0-4099 GCA_964634515.1 uncultured Pirellulales bacterium
TTGGATCTGGATGTGCGCCTCGGTGTGGGGCTCACCGTCCGCGTCGTCGATCCAGAACAGGATGTTCTCGCCGGATTGGTCGACGGGCATCACCGTCGGGCCGGAGTCGCAAAACGTGCCGCCGCAGGCGTGGGCCGCGATCGGGACCAACACAAAACCAGCGGTCGCTGTTGACCTGATGTTGCCCTTTGGAGGCGGGGCAACTTGGAGATGTGACCAAGGAAATGGAGATTGCGATCCCACCCATTGTCCTGGCGGGTCCATGGAATATGCCTGGGATTTTAATCTCGGAGGCGGAGACGACGATTTGGGTGAGCCAGTTGTAGCGCCAGCTAGCGGCACAATAGTATATACGTATAGCGATAGTGGATATAATGGAGGCTGGGGGAATACTGCAATTATTGACTATGATGGTGGTAATTATGGAATGATATGTCATCTTGATACTGTGTTGGTGGTAGAGACTGATACAGTCACGCAAGGACAGCAAATAGGAACTTGTGGAAAAACTGGAAATGCGCCTACTGCTCATATTCACTATCAGACCCAAAATGGTCCTAATACATGGAATTCTTCAATCCAATCTACTTTCGTCGACGCTGAAGAACCCGACTTTATTCCTAAGGCAGGCGGTTTTTACACCTCAATGAACTGCTATAACCCAACAAATGATCATCGAGTCGGTCGGTATGTTGACGGCTATGTATTGGAAAACGTAAGCGATTATCGTCCGTATTCCCGTCCCTTTGCCGTAACATATTACCATAATGATGGAGCCGATATGCTTGGTTATCCCATCAGTGATGTTTATTTATTGGAAAATTGTATGGGTTGTGATGAATTCGGAGCGGATTTTGTCTATGTACAGGATTTTCAAGGCGGTGACTGCGGGTCGGCTACCCTGGTTATGAATATGCTCACATATAATACCAGGTTTGAATATCCGGGAGTAGTTTATCCGATTCATGGACATATCAGGGATTATTGGTATTTGCATTTTTCCGAACTGGGCGCGCCAGTTTCCAATGAGCATGGTTATGACGGATCTAATTATTATTCAAGCTCTAATCCTGCTTATGTGGTCCAATGGTTTGAGCGTAGCGAGAATAATTATGTGGCTGTGGTTTATAACAATACCAATGGTACATTTCAGCAATATGATGAATTAGACCCTGGCGCTCCGCCTTGCACAGTATTGGATCAAGCTAAATGGGATAATCTTGGATGTCCTGGCGGCGTTTGCGGTACCGGCGGGGGCGGAGATCCACCAGATCCCTATATCCCGGTTGCTGATTTTTTTGTCAGCACTACATCCGGCGTGATACCGTTATCCGTGGAGTTTATAGACGGTTCCAGCGGAGAAATAACAAGCTGGTATTGGGATTTTGACGACGGCCGTGACAGCGAAGAGCAGAACATAGGCCTTACTTTTTACCAGCCGGGAATTTATGATGTTGAGCTGACAGTCAGCGGTCCCTACGGCTCGGATAGCCGGGTAAGAACTATTACGGCATTAGACCATCCTAATCCAGAAGTACACTTCAGTGATTTAATGAGCGGCCCGGAATTTCAGGTTAATACTCATATTAATGACAACCAGGGAGATCCGGCGGTGATAGGACTGGCTGGGGGCGGATTTAAGATAATCTGGTACTCGGAAGATCCTTCGCATCGCGGCTGGTACGGACAGGAATTTGATCAGTATGGGAATAAACTTGGCAGTGAATTTTCAGTTACATCCATGAATGATAGGCAAGCTCGGCCGGCAATAGCTAAATTGAATAACGGCAATTATGTAGTCGTTTGGGATGAAATAGAGTGGGACGGCAGTGATTATAGCTATGAATCCTACGCTCAATTATATGATGCGAATGGAGATGCTATCGGCAATAATTTTCGAGTCAATACTTATACTCAATACGGGCAATTATGCCCTTCAGTTGATGCTTTAAGCGACGGCGGTTTTGTAGTCGTATGGCAATCCTGGCAGGATGGCAGTGAATACGGCATCTACGGCCAGAGGTTTAATGATTCCGGCGAGAAAGTGGGCTCTGAATTCAGGGTTAATACGCACACCAATGATGAACAATCGGGTCCGATAGTTTCCGGATTAAATAACGGTGGATTCGCGGTTGTCTGGTATTCAGATAACCAGGATGGTAGTTCATGGGGAATTTACGGGCAGGTATTTGACAGCAACGGCAGTAAAATAGGTTCTGAAATTCCGATCAATACTTACACAAACTATCGTCAGTCTTTGCCCAGGGTAGCAGGTTTGTCTGACGGCGGTTTTGTCGCAGTTTGGGAGTCTGATGAGCAGGACGGTAACTATTACGGCGTTTACGGACAGCTTTTTGACAGTTATGGCAATAAAGAAGGGGATGAATTTCAGATCAATACCTTTGTTGATTGGTCACAGTATCGGCCGGCAGTAGCCGGTTTGACGGATGGCGGCTTTATCGTTACCTGGGAATCGAGCGATCAAGACGGTAGCGGCGCCGGTATTTACGGGCAGTTGTTTGGAGTTGATATTGTTCTACCGCCGAATCCAGATCTTGATCCGCCCGCGCCATGGGTTTTGTCTGATATCGGTTCGCCAAATATTGCCGGCGAAGCCATCTATCAGTCTGATACAGGCGTCTTTGAGATCGCTAGTTCCGGCCATGATATCTGGGGGACGGGTGATCAGTTTACCTTTCTGCACCAGTTACTTAGCGGAGATGGTGAAATTATCGCTCGGGTAACTGCCCAGGATTATACTGGCGACTGGGCTAAGGCCGGTGTGATTATTAAGGAGTCAACTACTGAAGGATCTCCGTACGCCTTAATGGCAATAACGCCAGCCAATGGTTATGCCTTTCAGTATAACTTTGATGGCCATGCATCCGGCGGTGATTATACGCTACCCAATGCCTGGGTTAAGTTAGTTCGTAACGGAGACTTGTTAACTGGTTATGTATCGTCTGATGGAAGTAATTGGGATCAAGCTGGATCAGCCATCGTTACTATGCCCACCGATGTTCAGATTGGCTTGTTTGTAACTTCAAACAATGGGCTAGAATTTTGCACGGTCACGTTTGATAACGTAACAATTACTTCTACTCCTGCCGGTCCAGGCGAAGATTTGCCCGAACCTTGGCTGGAAGCTAATATTGGTGATCCAACCTTGACCGGTAATGCAAGCTATAACGAAGCCAACGGCTCCTTTACCATTGAGGGCTCCGGTCATGATATTTGGGAAACGACTGATCAGTTTTATTATGTTTATCAGCCGCTAACAGGCGACGGCGAGATTACGGCTCGAGTACTTTTACAGAATTCAAGTGAAGATTGGGCTAAAGCCGGTGTCATGATTAAGGAATCAACCATTGCGGGCGCTAGCAACGCCTTGTTGGCCGTAACTCCTGCAAACGGTATCGCTTTTCAATACGAGTTTTACAACCATATATCGGGTGGTTCTTACACTTTCCCCGTTTGGCTTAAACTGATGAGAAGCGGTAACAATATTGCGGCTTATACATCGCCTGATGGCAGTAACTGGTCAGAAGTTGGATCTACTGTAATTACGATGACGGATAACGCGACTGCTGGCTTATTCGTAACTTCTCACAACGGTGCTGTTTTAGATACGGTAGAATTCGATAACGTTAGCGTAGCAGAATCCAGCAATGGTACAGGTGAAATAGAGTTGCTTGACGCCCCTTGGAATCTGTCCGGCAACAACGGAGCGGACGAAAAATACCAATCCGTTGACGCGAATATTCTGAATGGCCGGGAAAGCGTTACTATTACCTATGACCTGCATGGCCTTTGCGCTCTTGGGGGTGATGCTTCTGCAATTATATTTGACCAGAACGGATGGCAGTATATATCGCTATCCGACTACGGTACCAACTGTTATGACGGCGAACAAACCGTTACCATTCCGCTATCTGATTTTAGCGGTCTGGATCCGGAGTCTGCCCTCACCGGCTCGCTTCATACCCGCTTTTGGTACGGCAGCGCCTTTGCGGTCGATATTATCAGCATTAAACTCAATGCCGATAACCCCCCTGATTGATAACCGCGAAACACTCTGGAAGCAGGATTGGTATGACCA
>CAZWME010000579.1:0-4098 GCA_964634515.1 uncultured Pirellulales bacterium
TGCTAATTTGGCCTTATATGTTGTTAGTTCTCTATTTGCGGCCTTTGAAGCAGCTAAGCTGCACATACATAAATAGCAATCGGCTTTTTTCGGCTTTTTCTCTTCGGCTGAGCCGGATAGAGTCGAAGCTACACTGTTTGGGGAGGCGTTAAGCGGGATGACGAGACGAGGTGATTTTGCCCCGAGCTTTTTGCAGACAGGCGGAATATTATCGTAATGAAATTCAGCTCCGTCAGTTAATTGTGGTATATCATTGAGGTTGAGGTTTACAAGAGAATTTCGAGGGCAGGAGCAGTTGTTGTAGCTGATTAACGACGAGGATTTACCTGCGGTGTCGTTTCGGCGAATAAATAGTACACATTTTTGAGCTTGAAAAAGCTTTGGTGCCTCGCGGGTAACTATTTCAGCAACTTCATTTAAGTCGATACTTTTCAGACAAGTCGAAAGCATTGCGACTTCTTCGGCTGCGGCTCTATCCTCAAGAAGCTGTCTTGCCATAAGGTCACGCGTTGAAATTATTCCGACCACGTCGCCTTTTTCGATGATTGGCAAATGCCGAATCTGATTAACGGTCATAATTTCCCGAACTTCACTGCTCGGAGTATTGGGAGAACAGGAAATAATCTGAGTTGACATGATACTGGATACGGAGGTTTTCTTAATGTCCAATGAGGAGGCCACCACACGTTTCACAATATCCCGTTCAGTCACAAGTCCGATAAATTCTCCATCGCTTCTGTTTATAATAAGGCAACTGACTTTATTAGTAAACATTTTAGCTGCGGCTTCATTGATTGAGGCGTTATGATTGATAGTTATAATCTCTGAAGGTCGCTCAAAAGCTTCATACATTTGTTAGCCCTTTGGATTGTACATCAATTAAAGTTCATTAGTACAAAGGTAAAAGTATTCATTGGCATCTAATGATAGTTTTATCGACATTAATCATATGTTACTTCTGGGATTTTTGCGTTAATCAGAGAGGTAAAGTGCCTAAAAAGATTTTTATCGGTCGGACGATTGCAAATGTCAATTTTAAGGTGCTGTTAATTTCATTTGCATTTACTTGTGTATTTTGCCAAAGGCATTGACTTGTCTGTTGTTAATATGCTAAAATAAGAACAGTTAAAAGTTTACGAAGAACGAATTGCAGTTTGTGGCCCAACAAATCGGTGAGGAAGGGGTCGGACGTGTTCAGGTCTTTTTTTATCTTATTGTTTAGTCTCATAATAATCTTGTCATTGGCCGGGTATGAAAAAGCCGATGCTCAAGTCGATGGTTTCGATGCAACAATTCCTTCGGTAATGATTAATGAGATTCATTACGATCCCGATATTGCAACCGATTTAGTAGAGTTTATCGAACTTCATAACTTTGGCTCAACAGATGTTAATCTTTCCGGTTGGTATTTCAGCGATGGAATCTCATACAGGTTTCCAGCCGGGGCGATATTACAGGCAGGCGGCTATATTATTGTGGCTCAGAACCCTGCTCATATTAACACAAAATGGAATAACGGCAAATATTTCATATCACAGTCTTCGATATACGGCCCTTTCGAACTTGCAAGCAAACTCGATAGTGTCGGAGAAAAAATTGAACTGTGCAATGCCGCAGGTAAGGAAATCGATCAAGTTGATTATCAGCTTGGATTTCCCTGGCCTACCGTGGGAGATGCAGTTCCTGAAGATCAATACGGGACCGGCAGTTCTATCCAATTAGTCAATCCATTGTTTGACAATGACCTTGGCGGCAGTTGGCGTTCGGCCTATCCGACACCTTCCGGGCATAATTCCGTTGTTTATGCCGAAAACATTCCGCCTCATGTCCGGCAGGTCAAACACCAGCCGTTGCAGCCCAAATCAGACGAGGCTGTAACCATTACCGCCAAGGTGACAGATTCCGATGGAGTAGCTGAAGTTTCGCTGTTATATCAAATCGTCGAGCCCGGCAGCTATATCAATATTAACGACGGTCGGTATCAATCGAACTGGACCAGCATAGCGATGAATGATAACGGACTCGAAGGAGATGAAGCTTCCGGTGATTATATTTATACTGCGCAAATGCCGGGTTCATTGCAGGTTCACCGTCGGCTGATACGGTATCGCATTATAGTTATAGATAATAACGGACAGGGACTTAGGGTACCTTACTCGGATGACCCGCAGCCGAATTTTGCATATTTTGTTTATAATGGAGTGCCTCCCTGGCGTGGTTCTGTTCGGCCGGGTTATACTCCTGTTGTTGAATACGGTACCGATGTTATGCGAAGTCTGCCGGTTTATCATCTTATAAGTAAGAAATCAGATATTGAGACTGCTACCTGGCTTGAAAAATACGGGGGCAGCGATTACAAATGGCTCGGCACGCTCGTCTATGACGGAAAAGTGTACGACCACATCCGGTACCGCGTACGCGGCGGTGTCTGGCGATACGCCATGGGTAAGAACATGTGGAAATTTAACTTCAATCGAGGGCATCGTTTCCAGGTCCGCGATAATTACGGTAAAAAGTATAAGACCAAATGGGACAAGCTCAATTTCTCCGCATGTATCCAGCAGGGTAGTTTCGGGCAGCGTGGCGAGCACGGCATGTTCGAGGCACTCTCAAATACACTCTTCAATATGGCCGGTGTTCCGACATCAAAGACGAACTATTTACAATTTAGAGTTATTGATGAGCAGTATGAAGATGGTACTCTCAACGCCGCACATTCGCCACTAACCAGCAGCGGGACCCAGTACGATGGTGATTTCTGGGGTGTGTATCTGACGATTGAACAAATGGATGGACGTTTCCTGGATGAACACGACCTGTCGGACGGTAACCTTTATAAAATGGATGGAGCCTATGAGGGTGGTGCCAAACTAAACAATCAGGGACCCACTGGCGCCACGGATAAGTCCGATGTCTTTGCCTTCAGGAACAATTATAACTCAGCTTCTTCTGCCGATATGTGGGGCTCCATTGTTAATCTCGACGCATATTATGGTTTGTACGCTATTTACAATGCCGTCCACCATGGCGATATCACGAGCAAGAATCATTTTTTCTATCAGAATCCTGAGCCGACCACCAACGAATGGGGCAGCAACAACTTATGGTGGCAGTTAGTGTGGGATGTTGACCTGACCTGGACCTGCTATTACGGCAATATGTCGGATCCATTCAGCCGAAGCGGAGTGTTAAACCATTCCGATATTAATATCGACTGCAGTAACCGAGTCCGCGAGATAGTCGACCTGCTGTTCAATCCCGAGCAGACGAACCAGTTGATAGATGAATTTGCTGCCGTCATCGACAATCCTGATGGTGGGCCTTCTATTGTTGACGCAGATCGAGCTATGTGGGATTACCACTGGGTTATGGGAAATGAAGCCTATCCGAGGTATATTAACCGACAGGCATCATTTAAGGCTGGTCAGGGCCGGTTCTATGAGGAGGCCGGGCAGCGCGGATACAACAGGAATTTTGAGGGCATGGTTCGGGTAATGAAGGATTTCGTGGTCGAGCGGCAGAGTCATATGGGTTACATTTCCAGAGATTCCGCCATTCCACATACGCCCACTGTCACAGCAACCTGTCCGTCCACTTATCCAATTAACGGCCTGACATTTGAGACGAGTTCTTTTAGTGATCCGCAGGGCAGCGGTACCTTTGCCTCGATGAAATGGCGTATTGCCGAGGTAAATCCAGACTCACAGGTTGTGCCTGCGGTTCAAGATCAAGGAGTTGTGCTGATAGAGGACGGTGTCGAGTGGAAATATTTCAAAGGTACGCAAGAGCCTTCAAGGGGGCAAGATAGCTGGCGTCAGATCGGTTTTGACGATTCGAACTGGCTCAGCGGTAGAACGACAATCGGATACGGCGAATCATTTATTACTACTAATCTAAGTGATATGAGAGGTAGATACACGACCGTATATCTGCGGAAGACATTTAATGTAACAAACCTCGATGAAGTCGGGACATTGACTTTAGAGGCCAAGTATGACGATGGTGTAAACATTTGGATCAATGGTGTTCATGTCGTATCCGGTAACACGCTTTCGGCGGAACTGCCTTTTGATGCAGTGGTCAGTAACCGTTCAGAAA
>CAZWME010000580.1:0-4096 GCA_964634515.1 uncultured Pirellulales bacterium
TTAATAAAAAAAGAAAAGGATTTAAAAAATGAAAAATCTAAACCGACGCGAATTCATACGTCATACAGCCGGCTGCGTATCAGCAGCGGCGATGTCTTTAACCGGTTGTGAAACCATACCTGTCGAAAAAGTCTCAACCACAAAACTTCCGAACATAATCTTCATTATGGCCGACGATTTAGGTTACGGTGACCTCGGCTGCTTTGGCCAGAAGGAAATAAAAACGCCCAATATCGACCAGCTTGCCGCTGAGGGTATGCGCTTCACCGATTGCTATGCAGGCTCCACCGTCTGCGCGCCGTCTCGAAGTGTCCTGATGACGGGCCAGCATACAGGCCATACCCGTGTCCGCAATAACATGGGCAAGGTAGGAGGCACCCTCGTTCTGGACAACGACTCACCACAAAGACGCGTCCCGCTCGAACTCCAGGACATCACCGTTGCCGAAGTGCTCAAACAGGCCGGCTATGCAACCGGCATAACAGGCAAATGGGGTCTCGGTGAACCGGACAACAACGGCATCCCCAACAAGCAGGGCTTTGATGAATGGTTCGGCTATCTCAACCAAAGGCGTGCGCATACCTACTATCCGCCCTATTTGTGGCACAACGAACAGAAGCAAATCTTTGAAGGCAACGCAGACGGCCGGCGGGAAAAATACTCTCATGACATGTTCACGGATTTTGCCCTCGATTTTATTCAGCGCCACAGTCAGGGGCCTTTCTTCCTGTACCTGCCATATACCATCCCGCACGCAAAATACGAAATCCCCAGCACAGCTCCCTACACAGACAAATCCTGGCCGGCCGACGCAAAAGTACACGCTGCTATGATTACACGAATGGACACCGACATAGGCCGCATTATGGCACTGCTGAAGGAGCTTACAATTGACAACAATACGCTCGTGTTCTTCTGTTCGGACAACGGAGCGGCCAAACGCTGGGAAGGGATTTTCGACAGCTCCGGCCCGCTGCGCGGAAATAAAACCAATTTGTTCGAGGGCGGCATCCGAACTCCTATGATTGCCCGATGGCCCGGGAAAGTCGCCCCCGGTCAAACCAGCAGTGCCGTCTGGTACTTTGCAGACGTTATGCCCACACTTGCCGAGCTGGCCGGCATCAGACCGCCTTCGAGCATCGACGGAATAAGTGTTCTGCCAACCCTGCTCGGTAAGCCGCAGAAAACCGATGACCGCTTTTTATACTGGGAATTTCTTACGAACAATTTTCAGCAGGCGGTTCGCTGGCACAATTACAAGGCCCTCCGCCAGGCCCCGGACAAGCCTCTTGAACTGTATGATTTGAGTAAAGACATCGCTGAAGAGCACAACATCGCCGCCGAAAATCCAGATGTAATCGCCAAATTCGAGGCTTATCTGAAAACCGCCCGGACCTATTCGCCAAACTGGCCCATTTAACAGGAGAAGGAATAACCGGAGCAGACTTTATATTCCTGTCCAATTATTGATTCGTCTCTGGCTTGCCCAGTTATTCCCTAAGGGCTAACTGCGATGTCGTAAATACGGATGTCATCAATCAGCCCGGACCAAAAACTGCTCTCCTTCAAAGTACTTGCTGCGCCAAAATACAAACCGCCGGTCGCATCTTCCAGCCCGGGCAAAGGTGTAGTATCTTTTACAACCTCCATGTCATCAACATACAGGATTCTGTATGACCCATCCCACAGAAGGCCTATATGGTGCCATGTACCATCATGGATTACCACCTGCGACACAAGTGGGAAAGCGTTCCGCCCGGGATTCATTAAGTTCGTCACTAATCTACCTTCGGTCAAATCCGTGCAAAGCCAGCTCGTACCGGCACCAGCGAGCCTGGCCTGAGATATAATCACCTGGCCTGCCCGGCCGCCTTTAATCCAGACAAAAACACTAAACTGTCCTTCATTTGGATTCAAAAGATAGTCAGTGCTGACATAATCATCTACTCCATCCAATTGCAACGCACCATTGATCCTCCCACCAACATGCTGCCATTGCGGGTTACCATGAAGTGTACCATTTACATGACCTGCACTATCGGGCACGATACTGCCTTCTGTCTCATCCAGCTTCCAGTGCCCAAGCAACCCGGGATATGTAAGCCAATATTCAGCCAACCCGGCCATGTCCTTATAATCGACTATACCATCTCCATCTGGCGCCGGAGAGATGTCAACCGATGGTTCATTCTGCATCCAGTGCTGAGCAAGCCTGGAAAAATCTTTCAAATTCACCCTCCCGTCATTATTCAAATCAGGTATCACCCGAACCGGAGCGATTGACATTTGCCAAAGGTCCTGCCCTCCGACTCCTCCCGGCCGGGTGGAAGCAAAGTAGAGCATAGATCCATCGAACTGAGTGCTCGGGTCGGTGTCTTGATACATCGTATTCACGGGCGCCCCATAAAAAACCGGTTCGCCCCAATAGTCATCCGATTTTTTCCACGTTGCCACCCATATGTCACGATCCCCGAGGATGCTGCGGCGGTCGAAAAAAAGATTTAAGCCATCACTCGATATACTCGGAGACAGCTCATAGAACATCGAGTTCACTATTGAACTCAGAACAAAGGACATGTCCCAGTTGTCATTTGTTGTTTCTCTTATCGCTACACAAACGTCGTAATAACCCAACCAGGTCAATGCATCAAAATAGAGTGTCAGGCCGTCTGCGGAGATACCTGGATGATTCTCGTAAGCAAAACTGTTAATACCCGGCCCAAGATTCACAGGTTCACCCCAGGGTCCTTCTGTTGTGCTTCGCCTCGAAACATATATGTCAAAACTGCCAAACCCGCCTGGGCGGTCGGAAGCAAAATAAAGCGACAACCCGTCAGCCGAAATGCTGGGTCCGGCGTCAGCATATATACTGTTAACGGGCTCTGAAAGAAGTGTCGCGACGGCCCAGTCGCCGTCTTTAGTCTCTCGGGTCGTTAGCCATATATCCCAGTCGCCAAAACCGCCGGCACGAATGGAATCGAAATAGAGCGTCAGGCCGTCGGCTGATATATTTGGTGAACCATCGGAAACAAAACTGTTGACATTCGGCCCAAGATTAGCAGGAGTACCGAAAATAAATTCTGCTTTCGCGTAACCGCCCCACCCAGCTAACAACAGAGCAATTATAAGAATTATTGTCTTTCTCAATTTTCCTCTCCTCTCCAAAAAACTATCAACATTCATTCTGTGCCGGTATAAATAAAGAAGCTCCTCCCCAATGTGCTTAATTTCTCGCTGTTGCATAATTATATTCCTCCTGCCGGTAATATTAGACACTGAGGAAACCACCGAATTGTACAAAATCTAAGGTTCCTTGTCAATAAATTTACCTCGAGCGTGGATGGGCCCGGGCACCGACCTGGGTGTGTTAATTGCCTAAAAACCACATTTTTTCAAAAAAGTGCTTGTCTTTAAGTCAAAGATGGCTATACTAACTCGATTGTATGAACTATGAGTGTTTATGTGCGCTTGTGCTATTTTGCTCTTGTGCACTTTTTAATTAGGAGATAAACAAGTGAAAACAGAAATATTAGATGCGGTTGAAAGCAAAAGTTTGAAGAAAAAAATACCGCACTTCGAAATAGGCGATATTGTAGATGTCCACTGCCGTATAAAAGAGGGCGACAAAGAGCGCACCCAGATATTTACCGGAACTGTAATCGCCCGCAAGGGCCGGGGCATTAACGAAAACTTCACAGTCAGGCGCATGGTAGGTAACGAGGGTGTCGAAAGAATCTTCCCGCTTCATTCGCCCAACGTCATTAACGTCAGGGCCATCCGAAGCGGCAAAACAAGACGGGCAAAACTATATTACCTCCGCAAACGAACCGGCAAATCCGTCAGGCTCGCTCAGCGGCACAGCACACACACCGTCTCAAAATAATAATACTGTGGTCCTCATACTTGTCCTGCCTGTCCTGAGCATAACCTGCACTTAGCGGAGCTTCTTGTCCTGAGCTTGTCGAAGGAAGCGGAGTCGAAGTGTCGAAGGGCCTGTCCCGAGTTTACCGAGGGCAGTGTCGAAGATTTTATCCGGGGCTTCTATTTAATATGTTGGGTATGGTATTAAACAAGCGAAAGCTGCTGGCCGACCGCG
>CAZWME010000581.1:0-4089 GCA_964634515.1 uncultured Pirellulales bacterium
AGGAGATAAAAATTTTGGAAATATTTTATTTTTGTTTTTAACTGTGAGCGTTTTTTGTCGAAAATTGGTCGATTTTGATGTTTTTTTGGGGGAATTTGTGCTTAGCTCCCCTTCTGCGAGGCAGGTAAACATCTCTTTCCCTGTTGCGTGTCAAGTTAGCTGAACTCGGGGATAAACTCAGGATAAACTCAAGTAAACTCGGGGCTGTTCCGGCAGGCCGGGATTCTCTATAGACGGCTCACGAGACGGGCAACTGGCCCCGAGTCCCGAAGGACGAAATATGCTGGTCATTAATTGTCAAGTTTTCTCGTGGCTTTCCCTAGTTCTCTCGACACCGTTAATAGGTGACCAGCGCTATTTATCGCCTTTTTCTTTTTCCTTTTCTTTTTCTTCCTCTTTTGTCTGCAGGTATTGTGCCAGTTCTATGTGGCCCGCCTTCAACGCTATTTCTTTTGCAGTTTTATTCATGGTACCTCTTGAAGGACGAATGTACCTCATTCCAACCGGCGGTTTACTGTAATCATGATAGTTTTTCGCAAAAATGTCCGCCCCATGCTCAACGAGTGCTTTTGCCGCCTCTATATTGCTCAGCATAGCCGCCTGATGTAATGGGGTACTTTGATGTTTATTTCTTGCATTAACATCGGCGCCGTATGAGATGAGTAAGTTTATTACTTCCTTACCGCTGTACATTGCAGCATCATGCAATGCTGTTCGGCCATTCTCATCTTTATGATTCACCTTTGCCCCGTGCTCAAGTAATGTCTTTATGGTTTCATACTGCCCATGTCTTGCATATCTTGCAGCAACCAGCAATGGCGTATCTCTGTTAAAAATTTCTAATTCAATATCAGCACCATGGTTGAGCAGAAACTCTACTATTTCGATATGTCCCTTGCCGGAGGCAAGGTGTAATGGGGTATAACCTGATGCATCTTGAACGTTTATTTGGTTGGGGTTCCTGTCAATTATTTTTTTTACTTTCTCCAAATCCCCTTCATACGCAGCTCTATGGATTGGCTTTCCCTTACAACCACCGAAGAAAGATAGGGTACAGACCATCAAACACAAACGAACCATTCTTAGGATACTCTTGCACATAATTTTAGCTCCTTATAATTTCATAAGTTACTATATAAGCAGTCCGGAACTATCGCCTTTTTCTTTATTTTCTTTTTCTTTCCTTTCTTTTTCTTCCTCTTTTGTCTGCAGATATTGTGCCAGTTCTTTGTATTGGTCGCCCCCCGTTAACGCTATTTCTTTTGCAGTTTTATTCATGTTATCTCTTGAAGGAGGAAACAACATCCCTTCAGGCACTGGTTTGCTGTAATCATGATAGTTTTTCGCAAATATGTCCGCCCCATGCTCAACGAGTGCCTTTGCCGCCTCTATATTGTTGAGCATAGCCGCCTGATGTAATGGGGTACTTTGATGTTCATCTCTTGCATTAATATCGGCGCCGTATGAAATGAGTAAGTTTATTACTTCCTTACCGCTGTACATCGCAGCGTCATGCAATGCTGCTCGGTCATGCTTATCTTTATGATTCACCTTTGCCCCGTGCTCAAGTAATGTCTTTATGGTTTCATACTGCCCATGTCTTGCATATCTTGCAGCAACCAGCAATGGCGTATCTCTGTTAAAAATTTCTAATTCAATATCAGCACCATGGTTGAGCAGAAACTCTACTATTTCGATATGTCCCTTGCCGGAGGCAAGGTGTAATGGGGTATAACCTGATGCATCTTGAACGTTTATTTGGTTGGGGTTCCTGTCAATTATTTTTTTTACTTTCTCCAAATCCCCTTCATACGCAGCTCTATGGATTGGCTTTCCCTTACAACCACCGAAGAAAGATAGGGTACAGACCATCAAACACAAACGAACCATTCTTAGGATACTCTTGCACATAATTTTAGCTCCTTATAATTTCATAAGTCTCAGCAAAAAATTCCTCTAAAATATTCCTCCTTAAGATACCCTTAAGAATACTATGCGCTGCTATCGCCAAACAATGACATATCTCGGTGAACACTTCAAGATGTACACATCACGCCTTTAATGGTATAGAATAACAGAGAAAAGACAGAAAAGCAAAAGAAATATCGGGATTCCTTGCAATGACAAGAATTGGGATTGTCGGACGTAATTTAGTGTTGAGTATATCGAGTATCGAACAAGGAATTTCGAATATCGAAGGGCAGCCGATTGCGTGTGCACCAAAGAGCCTGAAGGCGGGCACGTTTTGGGTTATGGTATTTATCCAGCCCAAATGTTATAATAAATTGTATGGTTCAAGCTCATATAAGCCGTTCATTAATAAACAAGATAGATGCTGTTAGAAGCAAAATGCTATGTGCCCGTAGATATATGTCTATAAGTAAATGCATTCAATTTAGGATAGAAGTGCCATGAGAAACGTGTCATTTTTGAGCATCGTAGTAATAGTGTTTGTTAGTTTGCTAAACCCGAACGCACTTGGGGACGAAGCGAGCGAACAACCGTGGTCTATCGGTTATTCCGAAGCAGATATTACACCAGTACCGGGGCAGGTTCAGATGTCCGGTTTTGGCCGGGAGCGATATGCTAAGGGGACACTGGCTCGGCTTTTGACACAGGTTTTAGTATTACGCGACCGGGAAAATAACACAGGCGTGCTCATTTCGGCTGATATTCTCGATTTCGATCGAGTTATGGTAGAAGCTATTCGCCGTGCGATCAGGCATAAACACGATATCTCACCGGAGAACATCATGCTTGCTGTCTCGCACACGCATTGGGGTCCGGCAGTCAGATTTAATATGAGCTTTAGTCTTGGGGCCCCGAATGTGTGGTATATGGGACATTTGGAAGAGAAGATCATAAACAGCGTCGATGCAGCGTTTGAGAACCTATCTCCAGCTACGATCGATTACGGCTGGATTGACTTCCGAGGGATAGGCTGCAATCGACGTCTTCCTGTGGACGGGAAGATCACATGGGGGCCATACAAGGAAGGTTCGTTTGACGGGCATACTCCAATCCTGCGTATAAAGCGTACTGCAAAGCCGCATCAATTATTAGTGGTCGGTCATGCCTGCCACCCGACGAGTTCCGGTACCATCCAGAAGTGGAGTCCCGACTATCCCGGTGCAATGCGTGATTACCTTGCTTGTAAACTAGCCGATACGAAAGCGGTGTTTGTTCAGGGATGCGGCGGGGACGCCAAGATTGTACACAAAGATCCCGAGACCGGGAAACTTGTTTTCTCCAGCGATCCGGGACGTTCCAAAGCCGCGGGCGAAAAGCTTGCAGCGGTTGTACTGGCATATCTTGGAGAAGGCCTTATGGTTGGGCTTGAGGGGAAGCTGGCTTGCTCATTGGCCACGGGACAGATCAGCTATGGTGAACGCTGGTCAAGGGAGGAAATAGAAAGGCAGGCGTATCCTGAACCAACGAAGAGTGGACAAAGGAGCACATGGATGACCTGGGCGGCTCGGCAATCGTTAGCTCTGCCCGATTATAGTCAGAGCTTCCGCTATGATGTACAGGTGTGGAAGCTCGGCAACCGACTGATGGTGTTCGGCATGGAAGGGGAGATATGCAGTCCGTGGGGACCGATGCTCCGAGCGATGGCTCCAGCCGAATATGCCATGGTGATTGGTTATGCAAACAGCACGAGTTCGTATATTCCGGACAAACAGATTGTTCAAGAAGGTGGTTATGAGGGCCTTATCTCACAACATGCCTACTTCCTGCCCGCTCCGTTCACCGAAAACATAGACTCTGAGATCAAGCAAATAGTCACAAAAGCGATAAACGCTATTGAATAGGAGGCCATAGGCAGGATGAAAAATCTGCTAATCGTACTGTTAATATGTTGTATTGTAAGGCCTTGTTTGGCTGGTGAGGAGCCGACATGGTTGGAAATAGACAACACTATATATGGAGCGAGGTCTGATGAGAGGGGTCCGATTGGTGGTGGAAACGGATATGCGAACATCACAGTCAAGGGTGACTACACTGTGAAAGACCTGGATGAGCTGCTGGAAGCGCTGTCAAAAGCAAAAGCAGGGCAGAGCGTCTTTATCCCGGCAAATACAGCAATTG
>CAZWME010000582.1:0-4087 GCA_964634515.1 uncultured Pirellulales bacterium
CGTCTTCATTCGTGGAGGTTGGAGTCACAGTCCACCAGCCTCCATCGAGAGTAATGTTGTCATCGACAATATCCAGACCTTCGGATACATCTTGGGTCAAGGTATATGTCCGGGTACTAGAGTCCCACGAGCCAAATGACGTATTTGTAGGGATGTCAATTGCAAGGGCTGGTTGTATCCCAAATGCCAGAAGTGACAAAAGAATGACGGTTGAGTAAAAACTTTTCTTTTTCATAATTAATTTCTCCTTTCAAAATAACTTCTTTCGCAAAAACGTACTTGATTAACTCGGACTTCATAATTTTAGTCTTTTTAAGCGTTTTGCACAAGAAGTGGACCCGGAATTTCCCATATACATGGGATTCCCCAAATACGAATGCTCAGCTACGTCGCTGAGTACGACTTTAGACAACATACAATTTCTTTCAAAAGAACCAACTACTTATAAGGGAATTAAAGGCCGAGAAATAACCCATTCCACAATGAAGGCGAATCTGAATGAGGAAATGTTGATTGGGAATTTTAGATTTTGGTTAATTTTTTCAAGTTTGTATCTACCTGTGACACTGTCTGTGACACTGTCAGCCCTTTTATACTATCGATTGATAGGCCCAAATTGGCGAAATATTAACAACAATAGTGGAAAAACATCTTTTGTAAGTTTTATTAAGAACGAGGTAATGTTAGATTTGACAAAGATTTGTGAAAGCCGGCAAAAATATTTTGTCGGATGTCCCTTGTTCCCTGAACGAGGGACATGAGAGGAAGATGTTCTTATGGCCATTACAAAAATATCCACTGAGAATTTGCGCCTGTTTTACCACTGCGGTGTGCCGGTCTCGGGTGGTCTTGATAAGTAAAGAATCAACTGCAATGCCTTCGATTAATTATTTAAGACCAATTAGTAATTGAATTGCACAAAATTTAATCTGCAGTTACCGGTACGAGGTTTAGCTCAGGCTTAAGATCCAGTGGTACAAATACAGTAAAAGTAGCGCCCTGGCCTACCTCACTTTCGACCTCAATTCTGCCACCGTGCCTGGTTACAATTTTGTGAACAATAGAAAGCCCCAAACCTGTACCCTGAAACTCCTCTCGCTGTTGTTCTACACGGTAAAAACGTTCAAATATCTTCGGAAGCTCTTTTTTAGGTATGCCGACACCTGTATCGCTGACGCTTATAACCAATTCTTCATCGCGATGCTGAACATTAAGATTGGTCCGTCCACCTTTAGGGGTGAACTTGATAGCATTACCGAGCAGATTTATTAAAACCTGAACAATTCTATCACGGTCGAACTTTGCTTCCGGCAGGTCCTCAGCAAGCTCAAACAACAACTCGACGCCATTTTTCTCTGCGTAGAGAACCATTGTTTCGTGAACTTCTAAGGCAACTTCCTTAATATCATTACTCTGTATATTCAGCTTCATTCTGCCTGCTTCAAGTCTTTGAAAATCCAAAACATCATTAATCATGGCCTCCAGCCTGTCGACATTCCTTCTTGCAATATCCAGGAATTTCTTTTGTTTTCCGTTAATCCGGCCGGCTACTTCATCCAGGACAATAGCGATTCCTTCTTTCATAGCAGCCAGCGGCGTCCTCAGCTCGTGTGAAACTGTAGATATAAACTGCGATTTTATCTCCATTGTCTCTTTGAGCTTTTCTTCTGCTTTCCTGCGCTCGGTAACGTCCCTGATGATGGCTATCGAATTTATGCGTTCATCTTGGGGATTTTTAAAAACACTGAGCGAAACATCAACATCTATTATTCTACCATCTTTTCTAACTATCGTGGTTTCTACTAAGTGGTGCTTCAATCCTTTTTCTCTAACATCACAAGCTCTAATTTTATCCCACTCATTCGGAGGGTAAAGAGAGCTTACCTGCTTGAGATATAGGTCTTCTCTGTTCATACCCAAAAGATCCTCCGCAAACTTGTTCCAGGAAATGAGCCTCTCCTGCTCATCCGCCATTGTGATCGCAACCGCCGAATTTTCGAAAATCAACCGGTATTTCTTTTCCGCTAAGTTGTGCTCACGTTCCATCTTTTTATGTTCGGTTATGTCGTCAATCATAACGACCACATACTTGCAGCCATCCATAGTTACTGGTTTTGCACTAATACGCAGCCATGGTGTAATCTTTTTCTCATTAATGTTAAGCGTAATATGGGCTTCAACATTGTGAATGGATTTTCCCGAATCCAACACACTTGTTATTGTCTCATACAAAGGACATTCCTGACAAAATTGGCTGGTTCCACAATCTTTCTCATTGCAGGTGCTGTTAATACAATCCAGAACACTGCCGAGTTGTTGATTAATAATTTGTCGATATTCTTTTTGAACAAATTGCTTTATAGTATCATTGGCGCGAGTAACAATCATATTCTCATCGATTAACAGCATACAATTGGGGGCCGCATCAAATACTGCCTCCAGATTCTTTTGCTTCCTTTCAAGAGCTTCCTCCATTTGTTTGTGTTCGATAGCATTTTTGATTCTTTTTGGAATAATTTTAAGATAATTTCGTTCGATATCTTTGGTAATATAATCATAAGCGCCCCTCCTCCAGGCTTGGGTAGCTACTTTTTCATCGCCCGCTCCGGTAACAATTATGACTGGGATATCCTTTGCCAAATCAAGTATATTAAGTGCTGTACCGTCGCCAAGTGAATAATCAGAAACTATGGCGTCAAAATCTTCGCAAGCCAATATGCTATGGGCTTCCGAAACGGATGATGCTATTGTGCAATCATACAGAAGCTTTTCATCCTTTAGGAACCGCTCAAAAGCCATCTGGTCAAGCTTGTCGTCTTCAATCAATAAAATTTTACACCGGGTATCGTCCATAATCTTGGCTTTAAGAATGTATCTCCTGTTTTGGAAATAGAAAACAGACAAAATAATATAAATAATCGTCATATAATAAGGGCTGCATCATTGAAATGGCGAAAAATATTTCTGCAAATGAGTCGGAATGTGGCAGGAAAATGCAAAATTTACTTAATCGTTATCAGAGTCGGAACAAGGCTGTGCAGTGCTCGTAATAGGGGGATTCTAAGCATCGATAATCAAATAGTACGAGAAGTTTCCGTAAAGGGGCTATTGTCGGTCTTTCAGCTCTGATGCTTTATATTAAGCAAGTTAAGACTGCTTTTGGAAGGGATTTGTCTTTAAGTTGTTATAAGACAGTGCCGATACTGGATGTGAGGAAGTTTAGCTGTCTTTTATACAAACGAATGATTATGGACAAGAAAGACCCATTAATTTCATTTATTATGGAAGAGAGGATTCTCGATGAGAAAACTCTTCAGGCCGTGGTCGATGAGCACGAAAAAACGGGACAGGGTCTGATAAACATACTGAAAAAGGAAAATCTTCTCGATGAAGACCAGTTAGCGAAGGTTGTCGCAGGTACCAATCAAACCGAGTTTATTAATCTTTCGCCTGATATGGTTGAACCGATGGTCGCCCACTTGGTGCCTTATGAGGTAGCCAGTCGGTATAATGTGATTCCGATAAAAAGAGAGGGTGATCACCTGAGGGTGGCGATGAGTTCTCCTTTGAATCTGTCAGTCCGGGACCAAATCGAGATGAAGACCGGCTACAAGATCATTCCGGTTGCCGCCACCCCCAGTGCCATACAACGTGCGATAAATTTCCATTTTGACGTAACAAATGTAACAAAGCAGGCTATTGTCTCGATGCGGATGGAGAAAGAGCCTGCCAAGACCACGCAAGATGATGAGCTCCAGCGAGAATCAGTAAGAGCCGACAGTTCGCCTATTGCAAAGCTGGTTTCTTCCATAGTAGATGGGGCCATCGACGCCGGGGCAAGCGATATACATATTGAGCCGCAGGACTCTGAGGTAAGGGTGAGGTACCGAATAGACGGAATATTACGTCCAACGGTCAATATGCCTTTGTCGGTAAAGCAGGAGATGGTTTCACACATTAAGATTATGGCGGATATGGACATTTCTGAACGAAGGGTTCCTCAAGATGGCCATATGGCCACCTTCCGCAACGGCAAGGATTATGATCTTAGAATCTCATCGCTGCCGGCAATTGGAGGAGAAAAGAT
>CAZWME010000583.1:0-4081 GCA_964634515.1 uncultured Pirellulales bacterium
AGACGATCACTGCTGGCTTTACCTGAATACTTCCGGCCAGAAACTTTCGGACCGCAGCTATCGCAAGATGCCTCATAAAGCTCCGCTGCGTGAATCTTTAGCTGCCGCGATAATCATAGCGACAGGCTATGACGGCAGTGAGCCTCTGGTTTGCCCGATGTGCGGCAGCGGAACATTGGCGATTGAAGCTGCACTTATAGCAAGCAGGCGACCTCCCGGCCTGCTGCGAAGCAACTACGGTTTTATGCACGTGAAGTTTTTTGACGAGCCCGGATGGCGGCAGACGCGTAGCGAGGCACTGAAGATAAGCAAAATGCGCGGCGGCAAAGCGGATTTCAAACCGGCACGGATTATCGCTACGGACATTGATGCCGGCGCGGTGGAGGCCGCCCGTAAAAACGCGATGACGGCGGGCGTGTCACACCTGATCGATTTTGATGTTTGTGACTTTGCTGACACTGTCATACCACCGGGAGCGGGGACCATCGTTATGAATCCGGAATATGGCCTGCGGCTGGGTGAAACAGAGAAATTGCAGAACACTTATAAACGCATCGGTGATTTCTTCAAACAGAAATGCTCCGGTTATACCGGTTATATTTTCACCGGCAATCCGGAACTTGCCAAAAATGTCGGACTGCGTACCGGCAGAAGGTTTGAGTTTTATAATGCCAATATCGAGTGCAGGCTGCTTAAGTACGAGCTTTACGCAGGAACGAAGAAGAAAAAAAAGACTTAACGCTCGAGCATGTGGTATGTTTGTTTATCTTTGCTCGCTATTAGGTGTTCGGATTGATATAATGAGTTTTACTTAAATAATATTAAAATGGAAAGTGGACTCGGAGCCGGCTTTAATTTGACAACCGGCCACGCCCTTTTGCTTGTCCTGGGTCTGCTGATGGTGCGAAAGAAACGATAAAATGAAGTTTATAGACCTTGACTTAAAGCCGCTAATCCTTGCCGGACTAAGAGACATGCAGTACGTCGAGCTGACGCCCGTCCAGGAAAAAACCTTCCCTCATATTCTGGCAGGAAGAGACATCATCGCCCGTGCTGAAACCGGTTCCGGAAAAACCGCCGCTTGTGCCGTTCCCCTCGTCCAGATGGTCGATACCTCAATTAAAGCTGTCCAGGCTCTTGTTCTCGTCCCTACTCGTGAGCTGGCACTGCAATACGTCAGAGAAATCGCCGATATCGCCAGGCGGACCGGCATCAAACCTTATGCCGTCTATGGAGGCTTTTCCATCCACATTCAAAATGCAAAGCTGAATCATGGAGTCGATATCCTCGTCGCCACACCCGGAAGGCTCATTGACTTACTCCGCAACAGCACGCTTAGCCTGTCAAACGTCAGAACCTTCGTCCTCGACGAAGCAGATAATATGCTCAATATGGGATTTATCTCTGACGTCGAATTCATCATCTCCTGCCTCATACACGAGCACCAGACCCTTATGTTTTCCGCAACAATGCCCCAGGAGATTGAAAAGCTGGCCCAAAGGTACCTCAAAGATCCCCTCACCATCTCACTGAATAAGGGCCAGAAAGCACCCCAGAATCTCCAGCATCACTTCCTGCAGATTAACAGCAAAAACCGACGCGAATCTTTGCTTAATTACTTGGACGAGGCCCAGCCAAAACAGGCCATAATCTTCTGCAATTCAAGACGTAACGCCGAAAAACTCCACGACCATCTAAAAAAGAAACTTACCTCCACCGAAATCATCCACGGAGGACTTGAACAGTCCAAACGGACGTCACTGTTCAATCGATTTCGTAGAATGGAAATCAAAATAATGGTTGCCACTGACCTCGCCAGCCGCGGACTGGACTTCACCCACGCAAGCCACGTAATCAACTACGATTTTCCCGCCGACACCGACGACTATACCCATCGCACCGGCAGAACTGCAAGGATGGGCAGAAAGGGCATCGCTCTGACCCTTTTCACAAAAAAGGACCTGCAAAAATTAAAGACCGTAATCAACACCAATAAGATTCAGCCCGTCTGGCAGGGAAAAGAACCCGACCTTAAACATATCTCTCATCGTCGCAAATCACGCAAACGCCCTTCACGCAATTTCCGCCCCCAAAGAAGAAAATAAGTCCTTACACCTTTAACAATCATAATCCCCGAAACCAACTAAACATGTCTTTTCCTGCAAAACAGCAAAAATAAGCTCCAAACAAATACCCGGATAAGCAATACGCAACTGTCCTTTTTCTCGTTTATGGAAAATCTTTTCGAGAATGAATATATGCGAAATCAACAAGTTTTTTCCTTGACGGAAAGGTAGATAATTTGGTATAGATAATGTTAGTAAAGTATATGTCTGTGCGGTCTGATATCTGATTTTGGTTGTTCTGTCGGCGTACTGTCTGTAATTGTTCAATATGAGGAGGAATAAGTATATAGAATACGGAGTTGAAGCGACAGCTCTGTGCTCTGTAGTTAATATTTTTTTACATTTCAATAACACGTTTATATCGTTTTAAAGGAGGATTATTATGTGTAAAAAATTGATGTATTTGGTTTCTTTTGTTTTGTTGTTAAGCGTCGTTGGCAGTGCCAGAGGACAGTTGGGTCAGGGCTACATTCTGTATGAGTACTGGGATAATATAAATGGTACGGCTGTTTCAAGCCTCATCGGCGATCCCCGTTATCCTGACACCCCGGATGAGAGCATGTGGTGGCAAACTTTCGAGGGAGACGTCGGCCGTGGCGATAATTACGGCATACGTGCCCGCGGTTATGTATATCCGCCGGTAAGCGGTGAATATATCTTCTGGATTTCCGGTGATGACGAATGCCAACTGTGGTTGAGCACCGATGACAACCCGGCCAACATAGAGCAGGTCAGCCACGTTGTTACTTATACCGGCTCCCGGGAATGGGACAAAGAAGACACACAGAAGTCAAAACCCATCACACTGCAGGCCGGTCAGAAGTACTACATCGAAGCACTTATGAAGGAAGGCACCGGCGGCGACAGTCTGGCTGTTGGATGGGGAGGCCCGGGCATTGGCGACGGCCCTGCGGTTATCGTGGGTAAATATCTGTCACCTGTTATGACTTCTTTTGCAAAAGTCATGCAAGCTGCACGGGAACCCAATCCGGCTGATGGTTCCATACACCCCGATACATGGGTGACTGTGACCTGGACGGCAGGATTTACTGCTGCCTCGCACGATGTGTACTTCAGTGATAATCTTGCCGATGTACAGGCCCGCACCGCTGATGTGTTCTTAGGTAATCAGCTTCTGACGAATTTTGTTGTCGGTTTCCCGGGATTTCCTTATCCGGAAGGCCTTGTTCCGGGCACTACTTACTACTGGCGCATTGATGAAATTGAGGCAGACGGTACTACCCTGCACGAAGGTAATATCTGGAGCTTTATGGTTCCCCCGAAGACAGCATATCTCCCGGACCCGGTTGATGGTGCCGAGTCTGTGGACCCGAATGTAGCTCTTACCTGGGAGCCCGGGTTCGGTGCGCTATTGCACTATGTGTACTTCGGTGACGATTTTGATACCGTGAAAAATGCCGCCGGAGCTATGCCCTGGGGAGCTCCCACCTACAAGCCGGGCACACTTGATTTAGAGAAGGTTTACTACTGGCGGGTAGATGCGTTCCACGGCGCTGAGACATATAAAGGCGAGGTCTGGAGTTTTTCGACTCCGGGCGCCGTCGGTCGCCCGGTGCCTTCCCATGGCGCTGTGGATGTGACGCAGACACAGATTCTCACGTGGCTCGCGAGCGACAATGCCGCTTCACACCATGTATATTTCGGTATGGATAAAGACGCCGTGCGCAGTGCTGATACAGGTTCGCCGCAGTACAAAGGCAGCAAAAACCTTGGTTCCGAGAGCTATGATCCCGGCAAACTTGAATGGAATACTACATGCTATTGGCGCGTTGATGAAGTCGAGGCCGGTGGTACGACACAGAAGGGCATTGTCTGGAGCTTCACAACGGCCGACTTCCTTATCGTGGACGACTTTGAGAGCTACAATGACATTAATGAAGGTGAACCGGGGAGCAACAGGATATATATTGCCTGGGTGGACGGATACAGCAACC
>CAZWME010000584.1:0-4081 GCA_964634515.1 uncultured Pirellulales bacterium
CAACCTCAAACAATGGGGTACCATATTTGCGATGTACACGGACGACAACAACGGCAATTTTCCCGAGCGTAGTAACGATTCCGGGCGCTGGATGGATTCAATGCGTGATCTCTATATCAGCACAGAAGATATACGGCTGTGCCCTGTGGCTTCAAAAATAGCCAACCCGGACATGATAGAGGGGATTGATTGGTGGGGCGGTACTCTTACAGCCTGGGGGAATATCCCCGGTTGGGACGCCGGCGGCGGGCGAACAATAGGTTATTACGGTAGCTACGGCGTAAATGGGTATATATATATTCCGCTGGGTGACGCGGTTTATGGAAAAGCGCCTAATAGATTCTGGAGAAATATTAACGTCAAGAACGGTAATGAAATACCGATGTTTCTTGACTGTTATTTCTGGTGCGGGTGGCCGGATGATGACGATACTCCTCCGGAATACGACGGCCATCAAAAACGCCCTGACGCGGATGCGATGAATCGGTTCTGTCTCAACCGCCACAATGGAGCGGTAAATGCCGTTTTTATGGACTATCACGTTGAAAAAGTGGGGCTCAAACGGTTGTGGACGTTAAAATGGTCTCGTGATTTCAACAAGGTCAATCCGTGGGCCCCGGCCGGTGGTGTTATGCCGGGCGACTGGAAGAATTGGGGTAATGGATGGATGGCAAAATTTCCAGATTATTAAAACATTGCAATAATATAAAAAAAGGAGTATAATTTATTATTAAGTTCATAAAATAGAATCGTGAAAAGTAGAATAATGGGAAAACTGGAAAGAGGTACTATTATGAACAGGAAAAATGGATTTACATTAATTGAGTTGTTGGTTGTTATCGCTATTATCGCGGTTTTGATGGCAATCCTGATGCCGGCGTTGTCGAGGGTCCGGGAGCAGGGCAAGCGGATAGTGTGTGAGCACAATCTCAAGCAGTTGACCTTTTCGTGGATAATGTATGCGGACGAGAATGACGACAAAATCGTCAACGGGGCCGGAGGGTTCCACTATATGGCCAGCGGATCGCAAACCAGCAACGGTACCGCCTCCGGCATTGTGGAGAGGGCCTGGGTAGGCAAAGGCTGGGGAGCTAACTGGGACCGCCCAGATGTGGCCAATACCGGGATGACCGAGGAACAGAAGAAGCAGGCCATCCGGGAGGGCGCCCTGTGGCCGGTGTGCAGTGATTATGATATCTACAAATGTCCAACGGGAAGGCTGAACGAGTTCGTTACGTATGCGGTTGTTGATGCAATGAACGGTCTTTACCGATCCGGTACTACCAGCAAGGCCGGTGCTCATCCGTACGCAATGGGCGCGAGAGTAGGTAAAACGACGCTATGGATCAAACGAACGACTGAGATAAGCAGTCCGGCGCCGGCCAAGCGCATGGTTTTTATAGACGAAGGTGCTATGACACCGGACAGCTTCGCCACGCATTACCAGGCAAACAACAGTTGGTGGGATGACCCGCCGAGCCGTCATGGCGACGGCACGACCGTATCGTGGGCGGACGGCCATTCCGGCCATCTTAAGTGGAGAGCTGCTGAGACTATTGAGATCGGCAGAAGAAACCAGGATTACTATGGTACCGGCAAAACTGTAAGCACTCCCGAGGGCATAGCGGAACTTAAGGCTTTCCAGAAATCCGTATGGGGCAAGAACGGCTAATGACCGTAGTGTGATTAACACCGGTTACTTGATACTATAGGTATTGTGCCCTGTCACCGGCGGTTTGTGTAAAAAGCTGCTTCATGTCTCTGGATGTTGAGTTTGATGTTCACCGAGGCGTTTCTTAGATGGGGCCTGGAAAAGTTCTTTCAGTAAGCAAGGCCCAAAAAAAATGCGGAACTTTATGCGGTTTTCCATGCGCAAAAAAACTGGCTGCGTGAGTTTTCCAACGGGTTTTACCTTGATAGAGCTGCTGGTGGTGATTGCCATCATAGCGTTATTGATGGGTGTTCTTATGCCGGCGCTGATGCGGGCGAAAGAGGCGGGAAAGACCATAAAGTGCCAGGCTAATCTGAGGACGTTGACCACGGCCTGGTACACCTACGCGATGGATAATGACGACAAGGTTTGCGGCTCGTGGAACTACAACGGGGGCGGCTGGGGCGACCCGTGGGATTGGGCCTGGGCACCCTGGCAGGTCGGCGGCGGCTCCGCGGTGAGTGACTATTTCAACGCCACAGTCGAAGAAAAGCAGGAAGGAATTAAAAAGGGGGTACTGTACCCATACACAAGAAGCGTTGACTGCTATCACTGCCCCAGCGACAAGAGCTTCGGGAGAAACTTTCGCACCTATTCCATGCCGGACAGCCTGAACGGCAAATGGGCACAGAACAAGGGCGGTACCGCCAACTGGACGGATGTATCCCATTTGTCCCAGTTGAAAGATCCCGCGATGAGATATGTCCTTCTCGAAGAGAATGACCCTCGGGGCTATAATATCAACGCCTGGGTCATTAACCCGGGAGGTGTTGGGACAATGGTATGGTCGGACCCTTTGGTGGTCTGGCACGGCAGCCGGAGCAGTTTCGGTTTTGGAGACGGCCATGCGGAGACATGGAAGTGGAGCAATGAGACCCTGAGAATCTTTCGTGACCTGACGAGCATGTCACAGGGTCAGCGCAGTCCACAGACCGAGGACGGCATTCGAGACCTCGAGCGTATCCAGCGAAGCTGGCCGGAGCCAAGAGGTTGGTCCGGTGGCGGCTTATAACAGTTGTGATTAAAACTTGTGCTGTACAAGTTTGAGATAACAAGCGGATTCAACGGCCACACATGTACCCTTGCAGACGATAGAGGTCCGACAGCATCTCAGGCTGCCGGCCTTTTCGCAATACCGTTCCACAGTTGCCGAGCCGGTTCTGTCTCCAGCCGGGTCTCACCGTGACAGCTTGAACGTCATTAATGTTTCCCGTCGGCAGAAGTGGCACGGGTTAATTGTTCCTTGATTTCAAGTGTGAGAAAGGGCGTTGGAGTCCATAGCCTTCTCACACTTTGTTAACTGTCGTCCATGCTTTTCCTCAACCACCACGCCCGCGAGGGAAAAAACTGTTAAGGCCTGATGAAATTGTCGATGTCAGAGAGAGTTGTAAAATGCCGGAATGCTTCGAAAAATTCGTGTCACCGTTTTGTTTCACTGCTGCTGAATACTTACGGTATATACTATGTAAAATTTAACTCATCTGGTATAGGCATAAATCATCTACGAGTATAAGTACCTGGTATGTCTGAAGTAATTGGCCCTGAATTGGAAAAACGTGTTATAGACCGAAAGCCACCTCTCAGAAATAAAAAATATCTTGTCCGGCAAGACTTAACCTTATATTCTTTACATAAAAACTCCCTGGAGTTAGCGATGAAGCAGGCAGGTTATTTGCAGTGGGCAGTTGAAAATACCAATACTGTATGGTGGCATGATTCGGCAGAACCGAGTGAGATTGAGCGAGGTATCCAGAGAGGCGCCGTCGGTGCTACGACCAATCCTTTTCTATCACAGCTTACACTGTCCCGGAACAAAGACGCATGGGCAGAGGAAGTGGACAGGGTGCTTTCCGAGCAAATGGAGCCGGAAAGAAAAGCAGAACAGCTCACGAGCATAGTAACAACGCACGCTGCTAATCAGTTCGAGCAGCAATATGAAAAAAGCAAAGGCCGGATGGGCTATGTCTGCGCCCAAGTGAATCCCGCCCGAGCCGCAGACAGAGAGTGTATGCTTTCGATGGCAAGGCGTTTTCACGCCTGGGCACCCAACATTGCCGTTAAACTGCCCGCCACGGCGGCAGGACTGGATGTGCTTGAGGACTGTACAGCCGGGGGAATCACGACTACACTGACCATAAGCTATACCGTGCCTCAGGTAATTGCCATTGCCGAAAGACACCGCAAAGGGATACAGCGAGCCGAACAAAATGGTATCGAACCGGGCAAGTGCTTTGCGGTCATCATGATAGGGCGCCTTGATAACTATCTTAGAGATGTGGCGCAAGACAATGATGCTGAAATAAACGAATCCGATATTCGTCAGGCGGGTTTGGCTGTTTCCAAACGTGCTTATTCCATATACAAACAGCA
>CAZWME010000585.1:0-4061 GCA_964634515.1 uncultured Pirellulales bacterium
ATATTCTCGATGTTTCTGATAGTGCGTTGTATCGTTACATTTCTTTGTCATGAATACAACTATTCTAAGCACAAATTTGTAATAAATCGTCCATACAAAGTTCATTAAGCCGGTTAACGATCTTATCCGCCATGCTCAGTTGCTCGGCGCCGTAAGAGTTTGTTACCGCTAAAGTGTGCATCCCCGCCGCCTTCGCCGCTTCCAGCCCCCAGTGTGAATCTTCGATAACTATACACTCACCCGGTAAAATGTCGTTCTGATTGCCCGTCATATCTGATGTGGCATTATCGTTAAGCCTTTTCAAAGTCAGCAAAAATCCTTCCGGGTCGGGTTTGCCTTTTTTTACCTGCTCACCTGAAACTATCACCTCGAACAAATGACGCAGCCCGGTATCTTCCAGTACCATTTCAACTTCCGTTAAAAGCGAACCTGAACATATAGCCATCGGTATCGAATTTTCTTCGAGTAATGTCAAAAAATCTCGTACACCCTCGATCATCTTGCCTTCGGTTTTTGCCAGTTCTTTATATATTTGCTTTTTTTCCTCTATGAGATTACCGATTTGTTCCTGCCCTGTCTTGAGCAGTCCCTGATCGATAAGCATCCCGTAACAGTCGGCATCATTAAAGCCCAGATATGTCTTGTAATATTCCTGCTTTGTCAGCTCTATGCCGTATTGCCCAAGAACCTGGTTAAAAGCCCGAAAATGCAAAATCTCCGAATCGGTTATAACCCCGTCAAAATCAAATATAACTGTTCTAAGCATAATCTTTATTCAGTGAATTAGTTAATTGGTTAATTAGTGAATTAGTTTTTTTTAAGAGATTTAATATAGCAACTTATTCCTTTTAATAATCCTTCATATTCTTCATCCAGGTTGATAAACACTTTTTTATCAATGTACTCTAATCCTAAAGCAACTCTCAAATGACTTCTTGTTTCTTCGCATTCTCCACGGGATATATAAAGAATTCTTGTTTTATCAGCAAAGTAGTATCGGCCATGTGCTTCTGCGATGTTTGCAATAACTGAATTAGCCGAATCTCTCATTTGGGAGGATAGACCATGCTTTTCTTCCTTCGGAAAATCTTTTGTTATCTTCTATATCTCCATTAGAAGGGCATATCCTTTTTTTCATATATTCAATTCGTAAAATCCTGCTGCCACCTTTCTTATCAACCGTCCAATCTCTAATTAACTGATTAACTAATTCTCTATTTTACTACTCCACAGGCACCGGCCCGACCATGGTCTCATAATCGGTGAATGTTGATTTATCGCCGGTGCGAATAAGCTCCGCCAAAGCTGCAATCTTCGGCGCGTTTTTAGTGACATATCTGCGTGCGACTGCCGCCTTGCGTTCTTTCATGGAAACTGTTTGGCCGTTGCCGGCCTGCCCGTTCTCTGCCACAGAAACCTGCATATCGACTTTCGTACTGGCCTGCACGCAGAACAGATGACCGTTAATCAAATCTATTGCTATATCAACAAGCGCCCTGCCGTAAAGGTCCATATATTCGTTGCCTTGCTCTTTTACATAGGCAATCGACTCTTTCAGTTGTTCGGTACCCGCGGCAAGTGTTTCGAGCGAGTCTTTTACCTTCTCATCAAAATCCTGACCGGCAAGCTCGGTCAAGAATTTCTCTGCTGTCCCGCTGCATACTCCCCGGACCGCAGCGACCACCTGCAACTGGCTTGTACCCTCGTAAATGGTTGTAATTCTTGCGTCCCGTGTGTAACGTTCACAGGGATAATCCCTCATATAACCACTGCCTCCGAGCACCTGAATCGAATCGTAAGAAACGCTGTTGCACATCTCTGAGCAATAATATTTGCTCATTGGTGTCAGCATCGCCGCGTATCGTTTGTATTTTCTCGACTCTTGCTTGAGCTGCTTGGCCTGGGCTTTGTCTTCCGGCGGATTTGTTTCAAGCTGCCTTGCATAACCTAATTCCATATCCACCACCCGTGACGTTTCATACAAAAGCGCCCGGCCTGCTTCTATTGATATCTTCATATCAATCAGCATATCACGCACCGCCGGAAGCTTCTCGATGGCTACTGCAAACTGTTTCCTCGTAGCCGCATAATCCCGCGCAACACGGAAAGCCGCTTCGGCAATCCCCATCGATTGCCCCGCGATGCCGATACGGGCCCCGTTCATCAGGCTCATAACGTATGTCACAAGACCACGCTGCCTCTCACCGATTATCTCACACGGCGTATCGTCGAAAAATATCTCGCACGTCGGCGAGCCGTGAATACCTAATTTGTCCTCCAGCCGGCGAATGTGCACCGTCGGCCCCGGCTCGCATACGAACAAGCTAAGTCCAAGTCCTCCGCTTCTGTCCGGCTCACTGCGAGCCAATACCAGCAGCACATCCCCGCAGCCGTTGGTTATGAACCTCTTCACGCCGTGCAGAAACCAGTTACCGTCCTCATCCTCAAATGCTCGCAGCTTTACCGCCTGCAGGTCAGAACCCGCGTCAGGTTCGGTCAGGACCATCGCCCCTGTCACCTTTCCTGCCGAAAAATCCGGTAAATATTTCTGCTTTATTTCTTCCGATGCGAAAGCGTTAATGGTCTCGGCTATTCCCTGTAATCCGAATATATTCATAAGCGCCGCGTCCGCCCGGGAAAGAATCTCGATGGCCATCGAATAAACAATATTCGGAAAGTTCAATCCGCCGAACCGATGGGGCAGCGTAAAACCCATGACCTCCGCCTGGCCGAGTTTTTCAATGGCTCCCTTTATACCTTCGGCACGGGTCACCGAGCCGTCTTCGTTAAGGATATTCCCGTTTCTGTCCACGTCCTCGGCACGAGGCGCAATAAAATCACCGCATAACTGGCCCAGCGAATCCAGCACCATATCATAATTCACTACGGCCTCCTCGGCATCCGACGGGGCGGATTCGAATTCGCTTGCGAACTTAAACCCCTCCTCACAAATCTCCGCCGGTTTGCCGAGGTCTATGTGCCTGAACAAAAATTGTATATCGTTATTGTCCCTGTAAAAATTTGCCATAAATTTCTTTCTCGTATCTTATTCTTTATGTTTAATTTTAAATGTATGAAACTGACTCGTAAGCTCATTGGCAAGCGCCATAGTCGAGCCATCACTATCTGACTTCAAGAGAATGATTCTGGGCCTGCCGGGGATAAATATGTCATCAATGACGCAGTGATTGCCCTTTTTATCATCAAACTCGGTTATGCCTCGAGTGGCGATGATCTTGCCCGCTTCGTCTTTCCAGTACCGGCCGTCCTGGTGAAATGAGGGATAATGTTTCCCGCCGCCCTCCTTAATGATGCAATCACCTAATTCCCACGCGACATTTGGCAGGATGGTACCTATTTGCTTTGAAGATGCCGTCGTGGTAATAATCTCTGTGCCGTGGAGAGTATACGTTACCTGGCGTGGATATAAATAATATACAGCGGCCCCGGTAACAATTAAAATCGGTAACAGAATGACGACAGCTTTTTTCCACATTGTTATTGTTTCTAACTTCTTTCTTAATCTTTTATCCCTTTTTCCTTTATCGATTTTATCACAATCGGCACGACCTCATTCAAGTCCCCGACTATCTTATAATGTGCAATACCGAATATCGGCGCATCCGGGTCGTTGTTGACGGCAACAATCTTCTGGCTCTGGGACATCCCCGCCTGGTGCTGTATCGCTCCGCTGATACCGACTGCTATATACAAACTCGGCCTGACCGTCGTCCCCGTCTGACCAACCTGATGGTCGTGGTCGATAAAGCCCAAATCAACCGCCGCCCTTGTCGCCGCCGGCGCCGCCCCCAGGCAATTTGCCAGGTCCCATATAAGCTGAAAGTTGTCCTTACTGCCGACTCCTGCTCCACCGGCCACGATTATCCTCGACGCCTTCAAATCTACCTTCTTCGGCCGTTTGTGCTCGTCGAGAATCTCTAAAGGTAAATCCCCCCGGGATAATTCTACTTCCTCTTCGATAATCTTACCGCTGCGTGTCGTCTCTGCCTCCGGTGCCGGCATCACACCTTCGCGGACCGTTGCCATCTGCGGCCAGCGGT
>CAZWME010000586.1:0-4060 GCA_964634515.1 uncultured Pirellulales bacterium
AGGTTCACGTCCGGTTCTCGGAGGGGCCGAAGGTGAAATTCCCTCGGTCTACTTGAACCTGGAAATTAGGGTGTTTTCCAACTCCTGAAAGAGGTGACTTTGCGTATGTTTCGTCACTCTTCTGCAGCTTCCTTTTGTGCTACTGGAACTGTTGGTACTCATGGCAGGCGACACAATTCAGATCCTGCACCGGAACCATTATTTTTTTGCCGCTGCCGGGCGGAGCTTGATGTTGCGATACTCGATGGCCCCGCCGTAGTCCTGCAGGCCGATGTACCCCTTGGGGGCTCGGCCCCAGTTTCCCTGTCCGTAGGCAGTCAGAAAGAACTTGCTGGTCTTAACGTGCGCCTGCCAGCGTTTGCTGTCGATGTCGTACTGCAGCACTTTTTCTCCGTTGAGCCAGTGTTCCACATGCTTACCCTGGGCCACAATCCGCGTTTGGTTCCACTGCCCGAGTGGCTGCGTGAAATCCTTGGCGGGGGCGAACACCGCGTAGCAGGCCCCTGCGGAAGCCAGCTGGTTGAGGCCGTCCAGGTGTCCGGCGTTGTCCAGGATTTGAAACTCAGGGCCGGATTCCCAGACGTTCTTGTGCTCCTCGGTCGCACGATAGATCACGCCACTGTTGCTCCCCTTAGTCATCTTCCATTCCAGGAGCAGTTCAAAGTCGTCGAATTGATCGACGGTGATGATATCGCCCCTGGACTCACCCTTCTGAGGACGCGACAGCAGCGAACCATTCTCCATTTTCCAACTGGCTGGCATCGTCTTAGACCTGTACCCGCGCCAGCCTGCCGTTGTCCTGCCGTCAAACAGCAGTCGCCAGCCGGCTTTCTTTTCTTTATCACTCAGTGTGTTTGGCTCCTTCGCGTTTGCCACGTCCGTCAGACCGGACAGCATCAGGACCAATAGGCCGATAAGAATTTTTTGATTCATGGTATCTCTCCAGTAAATGCAGTCATCTGAGCATAACAAACCTTGGAAATAATGTACCGACAATCTACTACTGAGGGAAATTTGATTTCCAACAGCAGGTGTGATTATATCCGCAGAGTGTGCGTGATTCAAGGCGGGAATTCCGATTAAAATTTTAAAATATTTATATTCTTGCAAAAAATTAACACTTATTCGGGCTTGATATAGGTAAAAACGACAATTGTGGTGTCATTTTGGTGTCATAAAATCACTCGAAAATCTGGGTGTTTTACAGCTCCTGAATGAGATGACTTTTCGAAGAATTCTGACGTTTTTCTTTGTACGAAAATGACCGAGGATTGACCGATTACTGATGATTTACTATTGATTATTTTTTTGTATTGCTTTGTATGAGCTTCTTGTAACGGGGGTGGTAGTGCAAGGGATCCCAGATCGGGTCAAGCTGGAGCAATGGAATCGATAACTCTCCTGGTATGGACAACAAGTACTCGATTTGGTTGATAGCAGCGTCAAATTCGCCAACCATCACGTAGATTTTGGCTAAATCCTCGACCAGATGGAGACCTCGCCAGGCCTCCTTGGTTACAGGTAGCAGTTCCACAGCCAGCTTGCCCTCGCGGATCGCATCTTGCTTGCGGCCCAGGCCTGCATAGGCGACACCAAGGGAACTGTGGAACCGCGCATCCTCCGGCTGCTCTCGGATTTTAGATTCGAGGACGCTTCGAGCCTCGTCATAATATTTCTTTGCCATCTCATTTTTATTCATGTACTGATAGATTCGTGCATATTGTAGAGCTGTGGGGATAAAGCGAAACTGATGATCAGTATCTCTTGCTTTTAAAGAAAGCTGGTCCAAAGCCCCTTGATAGTTTCTATCGAATACATCAAGCATGACCAGCGAATTAACAATGTCGGTGTTTTCTGCTAACTTGATGTTCCGAAGCGCCTCTTCCAGGACTGCCCGTGCCTTCGAGAGTGCGCTATCCGCAAAAGCCCATGCCGATACGGGTCTGCCGCTTGAGGCGGTGACCATCCCTGAAGCATTGAAGAAGGCGGGGTACGCAACAGGCATGTTTGGCAAGTGGCACTTGGGCTATCACTTGCCTTACTTGCCCACGCGACACGGTTTCGATGAGTTCAAAGGTCTATTGACCGGGGACGGTGATCACCATTCGCATATCAGTCGTTCCGGGACAGAAGACTGGTGGCACTACGAGAAAATCGAAATGGAAGATGGCTACAGCGTAGACCTAATCACTCAACATAGCATCGACTTTATGGAGAGAAACAGAAACAAACCGTTCTTTCTGTATGTGGCCCATCTGGCGATCCACTTCCCATGGCAGGGTCCTCATGAACAGGCTCACAGAGTGAAGGGCCAAAGCTATTGGAATTTATCAAAGATAGGACCACGTAAAGAAGGAAAAGTGGGGCCAGTTGTAAGCCAGATGGTCGAAGCAGTGGATCAGAGTGTCGGTAAAATCATGGCTGCGATTAAGAGACTTGGTCTTGATAATGACACGTTTGTTTTTTTCACCTCTGATAACGGCGGCTATTTGGACTACGCTGGCAAATACAAAGACGAGATTTCAAGAAACGTTCGGGATTTTGACGAAGAAATGTTTAGAGAGCAATTTTCTACACATATTTTTTATCCGAACGGTAAGCAATAAGACGACATGTCGTTCAATTTGGGACAGATACAGTTAGGGAGGGGACAGAAATGTTAAAAAAGATCAGAACTAATCTTTAAGCTGCAGTTATGTTGATAGCAACTGAGAACCTTTCTGCTCTGCGAGTTCTGCTTAAGAATATAGCAAATTTGGTTTCTAAGTCTGTCTATTCGCACTGAGACTGACCGGGCGAAACCTCATTCCCGCGCATTAAGATTTATTTAAAGGAACACAACCGCGCCTGTTTTTAAGTGTAGGCTAATCATCGTCACCGACGGTTGTCACGGCCCATTCCGGGTAGGGAGCTTGGGAGCCTTTCATGGCATGCCAGAGTATGCGATTAAAGACGTCCTCGGGACAAGCGTCCAATTTATCGAGTGGTAATTGTGCGGAAACGATTGCATCATGGCGCAACACCGGATCACTGATCATTTCGGGTGGAGGATTGATTGTATCCAATGGAACCACATTAGGAACGGCGGTAAATGGGGTGAAATCTGGTTTCTCAGTAAAGCACTCAAACATGGGAATTGCCGCAGCGTCGAGTTGATTCATCGGGGGCAAGCCCAGAATCAGTTCCATCGTTCGCATCAAGCTGGTTTGGTTATACCGGGTATTGATAGTTTGTCGGCGTTTCGTGTAGGGACTGACCACATAGCAGGTGGTCCGGTATCCGCTCACATGGTCCCAGCCGGCCTGTGGATCATCTTCAATGGCGAAGATGCAAGTCTCCGGCCAAAACTTGCTACGACTGATTGCTTCCACCACCATTCCCAGAGCGAGGTCGTTGTCGGCAATTTGTGCTCCGGGAGTAGGATAACGTTCTTTGGCACCGCCAGTGTGATTATTGGGAAGAAACAAAAGCAAGAGGTCCGGGAATTCTCCTTTAGCCTCGAATGCTTTGAGTTCCTTGATGAAGGCTGCCGCACGCATGACATCGGGCACTTTCAAATTGTATCCTTCAGTGTCCAAAAGACTATGCTGGCGTAAAGATTCGATGGCCGGTCGGGAACGCAGTTGCGTCAGGCCCGTGCCGTTTTGGTAGTCGTTCCAGTAATCAATCCATTGAGGCTCTCTTCTACGGGCTTTGTCTTTCCAGCCGGATTGGGAAACCATCCATTCGCCGTAGTTACGAAACCATTTGCCGTGCGCCAAGGCATTATCCCAAATGAATCCGGAGGACGCCCACGTGAGTGCATCGCTGCCTGCAGCGTCCTTGCCGCCGGAATAGCTTCGTGGGAAGTCGGAAGATAACTGGCGTTCTACATAATCATTCGCAATGCCGCTGTCGGTCCATTGATGGCCATCGGCACTCTGAATGCCAGAACAATAGGTATTGTCCATCAGGATAAACTCACGGGCAATCTTGTGTTGATTGGGCGTGTATTTTTCGCCAAATGTACACAATTCAGGATCACCATTACCCTCCGGCATATCCCCGAGGATTTGATCGT
>CAZWME010000587.1:0-4028 GCA_964634515.1 uncultured Pirellulales bacterium
ATTAAAATCCCAAATAACTCGTAAGCGGTTCAGTCCAATAGAGCATTACATTCATAAAGAAGTAAGAGACAAGAGGGAGTAGATTGCTGAGCTACAGTTAAAAACAGATACCAAGTTACTCTTTCCATATGCTTTAAAAATACTAAACTTCTTCAAAAGTCACCTCTTTCAGGAGCTTGAAAATACCCTGATTTTCAGGTGATATTTTGGTCGGGCAGACTTAATCGGAAAACGCAGATTCTGTGCGAACTTATTCAATAGCTGGCACGATCTCTTTCAGGCTAAGATCACTGTATCAATAGACAATCTATAGGACTTTTCTATTGACAAGCTCAGAACAATTTGCTATTGTAAAGTTTAGGAGTATCACTAATCAATCTGTATGTGAGATTCCAGCAAACCGATGATTTCAAAAATTTGGAGGTTAATTCATATGATAGCGCGTCACGTTTTCTCGCTTGTGTGGTTACTGGCTCTGGCCCTAAGTCTATGCACACTTGCGGCTGAAGAACCGGCACCACAAAAAAAGTCAACGTCTAAAGCAGTGGACCCGAATGATAAGGAGCAAGTGGAAATTAAAAAGGAGTTACAATTCTTGGACAAGGTATTCCGTAGACGTCTATTATTACACTACTTGAAAGAGGAAAAGGAGAAGCGCGAGGCTATTCTGAAGGAATTGGCTCCAAACTCGGCGGCCTCCATCAAGAGACTTATAGAAAAGAAATCTGCGTTCAACCAGCTCGATTATCATTTTCTGGAGAAGATGGAAAACTGCGAAAAGCGGTTACTGAGCCAGTTGAGGAGGGACAAATTCCAGGGCGTTGAGGACCTGCTCGAATTTGTCAAAGATAAGAAGCATCCCGACACCGCAGCGTACGCATCGTTGATGGGTACGGTTCAGATGAATTTCCGCTACGCCCGTCGCAAGAATCTTATCACTGACGAGGATTTTGCTAAGGATCTCGCCTCCCGACTTACAGAATCGGCCCTACGAATCCAAGGGACCGCCGGACATGCTATCGTGGAACTGGCACGTGTCATGTGGCAAGAAAAGAAACCTGAAGAGCTCCCCGCTTGGTGGTTTGATCCTGCTTCTGGGCCAATTTCCTTTGAATTCACTCCAGTCCCTCTTTCGCCCGACTATCCCAAGGTAGATCTGAATAAAGCCACCGAGGAAGAACTGCTCACCCTACCGTCAGTAGAGCAGGAAATAGCCAAAGCTATTAGGAAATATGCCAAAAAAAAGGGATTCCAAGGCTCCGAAGAGTTACGCTTGGTTAAGGAAATCCCCAAGCACCTCCTACGTCCGCTGCAGACACTGTGCACAGCGAGCCACCTTAAGAAGAAAAAGAGTTGGACGGTCATGGTCTTCCTGAATGCGGCGAACAATCTTGAACCCTTTGGCATCGAGGATTTGAATGAAATGGAAAAGGTTGGCTCCAGCCGTGAGGTCAATGTGGTTGTGGAACTGGCACGCTACTACTCGGAACTCAAATCGCCGCCGACGAGCAATGCTTATTTCGCCAATCCCTTGGCAGAGCGACCCCGCGTTTTCTACTACGGCTTGGACAACGAACCGGGAGTATCACGATATTATGTGCTGCAAGATGATGACGATGTTCGGATCCGCTCGGTGCTGAAATTCAAAGGCCCAAAGACCGACGCAGGACGCTCCGAATCCCTGGTCGATTTCGCCAAGTGGACCATCGAGCATTATCCGGCCGAACACTACGCCCTAGTGGTCTGGAATCACGGGGCCGGATGGTCTGGCGTCTCCTACGACGAAAACACGCGACACGGTATGGATCTGCCCGAGGTGCGCACAGCACTGGAGCAGATTTGCGCTGCCTTGGGCGATGATCGACATATTGATATCGTGGATTTCGATGCCTGTTTGATGGCCACGCTCGAGGTTGGATACGAACTTAAAGACACTGTAGATTTCCTCGTGGCCTCACAGGCGGTTGAACCCGGCGATGGCATGCCATACGATGACTACCTGAAATGGTTAGTGACTTACCCCTCAGCACCACCGGTATCCTTCGCCAAAGCCATGGTAGAAAGCTACGTGCGCTCCTATGCACCCAAAGGTTCTCAAGTTGAAGGTGATAATTCTAATTTCTTTGAAACCAAATCCGCTCTGCGTCTATCTCGGGCCGAGGCCATGTGCTTGGCGGTTAACAAAGTAGCAGATTTGCTCCTGGCCCGCCCCAAATTGCTGGGAGATGTCACAGAACAGGTTATGACCGACGTACGCCGGTTCGGCCGTCTGGTGGACATCCATGATTTTTTCGCCAAACTTGCCAAACATGAGAGAAAAGATGCGGAACTTAAAAAGGCTGTTGATGCTGTTATCGAATTCATCGGCTATCCACAGGAGCGGTATAAATTGGTCAACGAAGTGGTCATCAAGCGGCGATCCAAAGGTAATGTCATCTGGGGTTTCAACGGGTGGCTTACACCCCCGCGTTCCCTGGCTCCCTACCTTCATGAGGCGCGACATGCGAAAACGCCTCTGGTTGGTCCAGATGAGCGCGGCAACTACGTAGCACACCTTCGGTTCCCGCCGAGACTGACAGATCCCAAAACCAAGAAGAAGGTCGTAGTTACGGAAATCAATTATCGCTTTGAAGACGAAAAGACTAAAAGAACAACCAAAGATTTTCAGAATCTATTCATTACTACAGATTTCCCTCCTGACAGTATTGTCATAGCTGAAGGCCATATGGTCAGCAATAACCGCTGTCACGGTCTGTCGCTTTACTTCCCAGCTTACTTGGGATTTAACCCAGAATATCAACGCCTGCGCTTCGCCCAAGATTCCCCCTGGGCCAAGCTGTGCGCCAAATTCCCGCTCAAGAGCTTGGAATCGCCTAAGGAAATTGGACTGTTGGGCATCCAACACTTCACCCGAAAGGAACGTGAACGTTTGGGCAAAATCGTAACACCGCAGGCGTTTCGTAAGGCCGTTCGTGAGCTTGACACTACGGCGCCTTGGAGTGGGCCATTGCAAGCATTGGGGTATCCCTTTACTGTCGTGCCCGATCCACGTCCGTACGGAGATGATTGGACCGGTTTACTCGGGAAATGGAAGCCAAAGATCATTGCAGTCGACAATACAACTGGCACAGCGTCAGGAGACCAAGACCCCTACAGTTACTTGTCCAGTCGCAGACCAATCTTGCCTGTACGTCAGGGACCCGACACACGCACCCTGTCCCACTTCCTAAGCCGAGGCGGGCAATTGCTATTGACTACCCCAGTAGCCACCAGACAAACTTGGGACGCCTCTTTTTATCAGAACATTCTTGGATTGCAATATGTACAAAGTTGGAATAGGTCTTATAAGTTCCACCTCCCCGACCAGAATGAGCCAGTGTTCGAAATCCAGACCCAACGCAAGGGTCAATCTATTCAGATACTCCTTGGTGGTGAGGGTGTTGATCCATTGTGCATTCTATCGGATTCAGGAGCTATGATTGGGGCCAAGGTTGACCGCATTCATCCCGCTACTGGAAAGTCGTTTAGGGCTGTGGTGCTCGGCTTCTACCTGGCCGACATCCAGGATCAAAAGCAACGGGAAAATCTTCTCAAAGAAATCTTAACATTCCTCGATTCATCTGGTTCAATTCCTGTTACCGTTCCATCTGACAAGGAAGAATCCTCGGAGCAAAAGGGTGGAGAATTACTTTCAACCTTACCTTCTGAGACAGTATCGAATGAATAGATTTCTCAGTTAGTTGACTTGTAAAATATCAAAATTCATCAAAAAGTCACCTTTTTCAGAAGCTGAAAAACACACTGATTTTCAGGTGACAGTCTGTCTCCGTTTTGTCATCACAAATTTTGATTTTGCCTATATCGAGTCCGAATAAATGTCAATTTTTAGCAAAAATATTGTTATTTTGTGAAAATCTGTAGTGTAACGTCGGATTGATTAAGTAAACAGTGAGAGTAAATGCATCGAACTGGCCGGGTGCGACCAGATATTCTGGCAGTTCTATGCAGCGCGTTTTCGTACATCCCAG